>JASLCA010000203.1 GCA_030146225.1 Sphingobacterium sp.
GTAAGGTGGCTGATTTTGCCATGCCTAACGAATCCCATAATAGCCTCTCGGGCGAGGTCACGCGTACAGTTATCAAGAAAGCGGCTTGGCAAAACGTGCAAGATGCGGGTGCAAAGTCTTTAAGTTATCAATTTTTTAGGGAGTCCAAATCCATTGCTGGGCGTACAGATACCTTGGATGTACGTGTTGTTACCACGGATCTGCAGACTATTAATGGGGTAGTTCATGCTTTAGACAGGCAGCATGAGTTTGGCTTAACTTCAGGTATTAACGTAATTAAAGTGAGAAATAATGCAAACTAAGCATATAAAAACATTGGGATTAGGAGGCATGTGGATGCTGTTAATAACCGTAGTCTTTAGTGGCGGCTCTTGCTACAAAGGTAAAGAGGGTTATATTGCGGATTCGATTATGTATACCCCGCGCGAAGTCGCTGTAATACCGGGTAAGAGTCAAATACTTTCCCCCGCAATTAATGGGAATGGCTCCTCAAAACCCTTGACGATATCTATTGATCGCGTACATGGCGTAGCGGATGGTAAAGATTATACCGAGCAATTCTTGCAGGAGGTTCCGGTCTCCGAATGGGTGGCTGTCTATACTAGGAATGAGCTCACTATTGAGGAGGTTCTGGCAAAACGCAAAGAGGTTAAACGTCCTTTATTGGAGATTGATCCGATCTCTGGACGTATGACCATTAATGAGGTTCGTGAAAATGGCGTATTGCCTGTAGGGCAGTTCTGGATTGATATTAAGGTGAAAAATATATCAGGAGAACTTATCTCTCGTCGCGCTGTCAAGTTAACTACGCGCGCTTATACCACTTATAGTGTGACGGCACCCAAAGTTTCCGGTGATATTAGTGCAGCTGAAGTGAAGATGCAACGCAAAGGGGATGGCAATAGCTTAGCGGTTAAGGTTGTTGATGTGGATGGTAGTTTAGTCCCATTGGATTCCCTTAAGGGGGTCGTGAATCAGACTATGACTTTCGATAGCTTTAAGAACTTTGGCAAGGCAGTAAAGGATGACGTAACGACTTATCAAGTCTTGTTTCCTTGGCCAGAATATGGTACGCAGCGCATCTACCTCAAACGGGAACACACTGTGAAGGATGTAGAGACAGGTGAGGATAGAAAAGAAACCAAGTACGCATTTGACTTTAGTTTTAATATCTTGCCTTCCGGAACTTGGGATATGACCATTAACCTAAAGAAATAAGCATTAATCTAATTAAGAAATGAGATTTTTAATCTGCCTTTTAGTCGTTTTTTATTCATTTAAGGCTTCTGCCCAATTACAGCTATTACCTGCTGTAGAACAGCAGTTTGAGCAATCTTCCAAGCTGTATGGGGAGTGGGTGTATTGTCACCTCAACAAGAATGATTTCTTGGCAGATGAAGAATTGTTCTTTCAAGGCTATATTATTAAGGAGCGGGAAGCAATTCCCTCTCCTTTGGCTACCAACTTAATCGTGGAAATCCTTGATGGGCAGCAGAAAGTTGTTCGACAAGCTATCTATTATATCAAAAATGGAATTGCTCCAGGACAGGTATCACTAGCTAGCCTGCCTGTGGGCAATTATAGATTTAGAGCGTATACCAACTGGATGCGTAACTTTTCCTGTCAGCCAGCCTACGAATCTGATTTTCGAATAGTTGGTCCGACAAAGTCTATTGAACCCTTAATGCCCTCCTCGACTCCGATCCACATGCAGGTACATGTAGAGGGTAATACGGCAGTGGCCAACATAGAGCAAAAGTGGTACCTGGCGCTGCCGAATAGCGATAGGCTTGGATTAGCTATGCATATTAAAAATGAGCGTGGCGAACTGCTCATACAACAGGATGTGCAGGATGAAATTACGGCCTTTTACTTTACAGCTCCGGCAGCTGGGCGCTATTCTTGCGAGCTGACCGATAAATCTGGAAAGTTGCTTGCGACTAAAGCCATATCGATTCAATCTACAGGGCTGGCTATTGCTGCCAATGTTTATGAGCCTGGACAGTTAATCGTTCAATTGCAACTGAAGCCAGATACCCTTGCTCCTGCGAGCTATTTTATGGCCATACATGGACAAGGTCAATTGTTTGCTATGCAAAAAGTGTTGTCTACCGGAGTGACAGCAAACTTACGCTTATCCACTAAAGAACTGAAAGCGGGAATTTATCATGTTTCTATATTTAATGAGGCTGGAATCCTAGCGGCAGAACGACCATTCTTTGTTAATAATTCTGGAAACACTGTAGAGCCTTGGGCCATGACTAAAATGCAGGATAAGCTGATCATTAGTCCAAGCAATACAACGGATACGAGCTCGTCATGGACATATTCGTTAACGATATTGCCCAATAAGGAACTGTATAGACAATATGACTTTGATGCTTTTGAGGCTTATTATAAATTGCTTAATCTTCCTTGGTCAACGGAGACGCAAATGGACAGAGCGGGCTTTCCCCAGCAACTTACACAGTTGGATGAACAACTTCAATGTTATTACAGCCGTCTATTCACTTGGGACAATATCCGTAAACAAAATTTGTCTACTTATCCCTACAGCTATGAGCAAGGCTTTCAGCTTAAAGGGCAACTAAAGGACTTTGATGTAAAGAAAGATTTGGATAAGGGGACCGCGATTTTAAACTCCATGGATAATTCCTTTTCCTTAACAAGTCCTGTGAATGAAAAAGGGCAATTCTCCTTTGATAAGCTTTACCTATTGGACAGCTCTCGCGTGTACTTGAGTGCAGAGGTTACACGTGGGAAAAGCTGGAATCGCAAGATTAGCGTAGATTCTATTCATTACGTTTATCCAGAGCAGGCGTTTAGAGCTGCTAACAATAGGCCGCTTAAGGATTGGTCGATTGTGCAGGAAAGGCAAACCCCTATTAAGAAACAGTACTTAGAAGAGGTGTCGGTGAAGATGAAGCAAAAAACCAATAGGAACCTTTACGGCGGTGTCAATGATGATGTCTTCCTTATCAACGAGCAAAGTTTTAAGAAGTATAATAGCATCTTGGATGTATTACGTTCTCGATTTATGATACAAATCAATGAATTGGCAAGAGGGACGCTAGAAATAAAATTTAGAGGAGGAATGTTAACTATGGATCCATCGGGTGGATTACAGTCCAACAATCCTGCTCTTGTGATTGATGGAATGCTTACCAATGATATGAATGTGCTGCGTGATCTACAAATTACGGACCTGGAAGAGATCGCAATAAATAAAGACGGAATCAACCTTTTAGGCCCTTCAGGTGCCAATGGTGCTATCTTCCTAAAGACGAGGACCAGAGCACTCAATCTGGAAGGAAGTCAATTTGAGACAGCCCAAAGTAAATTCAACAGCTTTTTGACTAAAGGTTATACTTTGCCCAAGCCATTTAAGGCAAATAGCAATATAATGGCCGCTTATGATCAGGCCACAACCTGCTTACATTGGCAAACAGGGGTCTTGGAAGGCAAAAACGCTACAATAGAGATTGATAGCAAGCGCTATCAAATGGGTTTTGTCATGATCTTACAAGGGATAGACAACAAAGGAAATATTATTAGTCAAAAATACATTGCTGACTAAGGTTTTTCCAATGCTATAAATTGATAGGTCCTTTGTATTCTTGTAATACTCCTTACTTATCCCGATTAAAGGCATAATATATAACATAAAACCAGCCGAATATTCCATGCAAAATCGCCCATCCTATAGACTTGTTGCGATCCCATGAAATAACAACTGCAATAACGGAGCCTAGACCAATTCCTGAGCTTGTTATGTTTTGTGTGGTTGTCTTGTTGATTATTTCTTGTGCAAAGACCGCTATGGTTAAAGTCAAAAAAAACAGGATTAAGCTTGCTCTTTTCATTTTTATTGATTTAGGTTTATTAAAGATAGTTAAATCCAATTGCTTATGCAATTGGATTTTTCTTGTTTATTTAGCAACACAGGCTTAACAAGCAGGTAACACCCCCTAGTTACTTTTGCTGCCATGAAAGCGAATGCGCAAGAATATCTAAACCTCCTTATTTTTTCTTATGAATAATTATTTACCAATTTGCTTGTTGGCCGGAGCCCTTATGTCCGCGCCAGTTGCGGGGCATGCCTTTGTAAGCAAGGCCAGCGTGCTAGGCACAGATCTTATGCAGACTGCTATTAGCGGCAAGGTCGTGGATGGCAGAGGGAATCCCCTCTCTAACGTCACTATTACCATTCAGGGTACCAATCGGGCCACCGCTACGGATGCCCAGGGACAGTTTAGCCTGCAGACTGATAAGCAGGATATAACCCTGCTGGCTTCCTATGTTGGCTTTACACCTAAAACCTATAAGGTGGGGAGTACCACAACAGGGATTGTAATTCAGCTGGACAACAAGAATGATTTGGATGAGGTCGTAGTAGTGGGCTATGGCACGCAAAAGAAAATCAACTTGACCGGAGCTGTCTCTCAGATTGGTGCAGAAGTATTGGAGAATAGACCTTCGGCTAGCCTAAGTAGGATGTTGCAAGGTACCTTGCCCAATCTTAACCTAAAGATGGTGGATGGTAGCCCTACGCGCGGAGCTACTTTCAATGTACGTGGTACGACCTCCATTGGAGCGGGGGGGAGTGCTTTAGTACTGATTGATGGAGTAGAAGGGGATCCAAATATGATTAACCCCAATGATGTCGAAACCGTAACTGTCTTGAAGGATGCTTCTTCAGCAGCAATCTATGGTTCGCGTGCAGCCTTTGGGGTGGTCTTGATTACCACCAAGTCCCCTAAGCAAGGAACAACCAAGATTGATTTTAGTTCAAATGTGTCCTTTAATAGCCGTGTGGTGGAGCCTAAGTTGGTAACCAATGGCTATGAATGGGCTAAGAACTTTAATGAGGCTTTTAATGCTTGGTATGACTATAAGTCTACGCCTATATCCGTAAATAATATTTATCCATTCTCACTGGAATACTTGGAGGCTTTAAAGCAGTATTCGGAGAATCCTACGGGAGCGGATGCGGTCTACAATCCAGCAACAAAGCGCTATGAGTACTTTGGAAATACCGATTGGTACAATATGGTGTACAAAGATAATATGCCGAGTACCGAGCAGGCTCTGAGTGTTTCTGGCGGAGGCGAAAAAGCTTCCTACTTCCTTTCCGGAAGGTATTACCATCAGGATGGCCTATTTAATTTTAATCCCGATAAGTTTAATAAATACAATGTGCGGGGTAAGGGAGATATCAAGGTGACAGATTGGTTGACTTTCCAGAATAATACCGAGATCAGCACCTACGACTATCACTTCCCAATGTTCGCCGATGGTGATGGCAATATTTGGCGACAGTTTGAACATCAGGCTTATCCAATGGCTGTGGTTTACAATCCAGATGGAAGCTATACGCATACGGCCGCCTACACAGGGATAGCTTCCTATATGGAAGGCAATAATGCCTCCGACTTAAGCAATACCTATTTGCGGAATACCGCTTCGGTAATTATTAAGCCGGTTACGGGCTTAACCTTAAAAGGGGATCTTACCTTCTCCCGAACTTGGCAAGACGAACGCCGTACGAATAATTACATTAATTACAGCAATGCCCCAGGCGAGGTAAATCGCTTTGGACGTAGCTTATTACGGGAGTTGGGCGAGCGTACGAAATACCTTTCTGGTAATGTTACCGCCAATTATACCAAGAAATTTAATGAAAAACATGACTTTACGGGCTTGCTTGGTTATAATGTAGAGCAGCAGAGCTTTAAAAAGTTAAATGTACAGCGGGACGGAATTATCGTGCCTGAAAATCCTGACTTCAACTTAATGGATGGGCTCAACTATAATATCACTGGGGGTGGCAATGAATGGGCTTACTTGGGCTTGTTTTACCGCTTTAATTATGCCTATGACAATCGTTATCTTTTGGAGTTGAATGGGCGTTATGATGGCTCTTCCAAATTCCCATCGGAGCAGCGTTTTGGATTCTTTCCATCTATATCTGCTGGTTGGGTAATGTCCAATGAATCCTTCTTTGAAGCAGCTAAACCCCTTGTTAGTAACTTGAAGTTTAGAGCTTCTTATGGCTCTCTTGGGAATGGCAATGTGGCGCCTTATCGCTATATGGAACAGATGTCTGTGGCAAAGACCTCTGTAATTTTAGGTGGCGTGCAACCCAGCTATACGGGCAGTCCTGCGGTAATCCCAGCAGGCCTAACTTGGGAGCGATCGACTTCATTTAATGCTGCGGTGGAAGTGGGGCTTTTTGACAACGCCTTGAATATGTCCTTTGACTGGTACAACCGCAAAACTTATGACATGTTTACGGTAGGTGAGCCACTTCCTAATGTCTTTGGAGCAGCTGTGCCTTATGGCAACTTTGCGGATCTTTCAACCAAAGGTTGGGAGCTGACGGTAAACTATAACAATCAGTTTGAACTTGCTGGGAAGCCCTTCAACTGGGGGATTAATGGTTCATTATGGGATTCTAAGTCTCATATTACACGCTTTAATAACCCAAAAAACTTGTTGAATAGCTACTATGTAGGGCAAGAGATTGGCGAGATCTGGGGATACCAGACGCTAGGCTTATTTAGCTCTCAAGAGGAGATTGACAAGCATGCGGATCAAAGTTTTATTAAAAACTCTAATAATAATATATGGCTTCCTGGCGACATTAAGTTTGCCGATCTACCAGATGCCAATGGCAAGACCGATGGGGTTATTAATCAGGGGGATAATACCCTGGATAACCCAGGAGATCGTCGCATTATTGGGAACAACGCGCCGCGTTATCAATTTGGCTTTACCCTCTCTGGAAGATGGAATGGCATTGGCCTATCGGCATTCTTCCAAGGTATTGGCAAGCGGGATTACTACTTCAGTCCTGAGGCGGGTTTATTTTGGGGGCCCTACAACCGCCCTTACGGCTATCAGCCTGAAAAGATGATGAATGATATGTGGACTGAAGAAAATCCAGATGGCTATTTCCCGCGCTATAGAGGGTATACAGCTCTGGGTACAGATCGTTCTTTGGGAGCGCCACAGACTCGTTACCTACAGGATGTGTCCTACCTGCGTCTGAAAACTTTGACCGTAGATTATTCCTTACCAAAGAGCTGGTTAGCTAAGACTAAGCTGTCCAATGTACAGGTCTTTGCTACGGCGCAAAACCTCTTTACTTTCTCGGGCTTGTTTAAGCATACGGACAATTTTGACCCGGAAGTTATCGAGAAGCCTGTAGGAGACTTGACCAACGGCTCGGCAGAAGGCTACGCTTATCCGATGCTAAAGACCACCACCTTTGGGATTAATATTTCTTTCTAAACATGATGACAATGAAGACAACGCTTAAACATATACTCCTTGCGCTTGCAGCGCTAACGGCTACTGCATGCTCTAAGGACTTCCTCAACAAGGAGCCTTTTGATAAGTTAGTACCCAATTCTTATTTCAATACAGAGGCTGACTTGCAGCTGTATAGCAACTCTTTTTATCAGAGTTTTATCCCCTCGGCACTAGCAATAGTACAGGCGGATGAGATGGGTGAATACACCTCCAAGAATAATTCGCCACAGTTTATTGCGGGTAATTTTTCGCCAGTTGATCAAAAGGCTTGGGACTGGACGAAGTTGCGCAATGTGAATTATTTCTTAGCCAAGTACAACAACCCGGCTATTCCACAAGAGGCTAGGAATCACTATGCAGGTATTGCTAGATTTTATAGGGCGCTTTTCTACTTTGACATGGTCAAGGATTTTGGAGATGTGCCTTGGTACGCGCAGCCTTTGTCTACCGATGACAAGGACCTGCTCTATAAAGGGCGAGACCCGCGTGCAGCTGTGATGGACTCGGTATTGGCTGATATTAATTTTGCTATTGAAAACATTCGCCCTAAAAAGGATGCGACCTCCTCGACCATTAGTAAGTGGGTGGCATTGGGCTTGAAGTCTAGGGTCTGTCTTTTTGAAGGAACCTACCGTAAGTATCATCCAGAATTGAAGCTCCAAGCTTCGGCCGACAAATGGTTGAACGAGGCCTTTAACGCATCCAAGGAATTGGTGGATGGTAAGCAGTATAGCCTGTACAATACAGGTAAGCCTACAAGTGATTATCGGGCCTTGTTTATCAGTGAAAATCCTGTGGCTACAGAGGTGATCTGGGCAAATGTCTACAATAATGCCCTGAAGCGTTGGCATGAGGTGACATGGAAGTTTAACTCGGCTACCTATGGCGCGCGCTGGGGCTTAAACAAGCAGTTTGTAAATACCTACCTGAATGCGGATGGAAGTCGCTTCACCGATAAGTCTGGCTATGATGAATTACTTTTTGTAGAAGAGATGACAGGGCGGGATCCACGTTTGTCCCAATCGGTACGTGGTCTTGGGTATAAGCGTTCTGATGGCTCTGCTGCACCTGCAAACTTTGGCTATACCTTTACAGGTTATCACCTGATGAAGTTTAGCTTGGATGATAAGCGTATGGATGGAGTCGCAGAGGCTTATAACTCGGTTACGATGATGCGCTATGCTGAGATTCTATTGAATTATGCAGAGGCCGCTGCTGAACTGGGTAAGCTGGCGGGGGATAATAATCTTTGGAATCAAACGATCGGTGCTTTACGTAGCCGTGCGGGTGTGAACCCGAAACAACCTGATCGTGCGGATGCTTATCTACAGCAGGAGTACTTCCCGGAGATTTCGGATATGTACCTGTTGGAGGTGCGTCGTGAGCGGGGGATTGAGCTTGTATATGAAGGTTTGCGTTATGATGACTTGATGCGTTGGAAGAAGGGGAGATTGCTAGAGATGCCATGGAAAGGAATCTATGTACCGGCTATGGATCTAGAGATGGACCTTGACGGGAATGGAACGCCAGATGTTTCTTTTGTGAAAGCTACGCCTTCCAAGCCTAAAGCAGGAGTGGTATACTATGTGGTAGATGGTAAGTCCGCTAAGCTTTCTGCTGGGGATAAAGGCCATATTATCTGGCGTGCGGATGAGAAGCGACAGTTTGAAGATAAGAAATACCTAAAGCCTATTTCCAATGCGGACTTCGTTATAAATCCCGCACTCGGACAAAACGAAGGCTGGTAATTGATTAAATGATTTTGACAGGAAGGGTCTCTGCAAGCTTGCAGAGACCCTTTTTTGTTGTGACACTACCGAGTTTTTGCTAACAGCTTGCCTATCTGATACAATAGTATCTTTTATTTAGGGGTTTCAATCGTTATAGTTTGTGATGCAATCGATTGCCTTTGTTCTTTGTGAAGTTTTATCCCATTTAGCTGAATATTTTTATAGTGTCGCTATAAGAGCGCGTAATATATTAAACTGATCTACCCCATGGATCGGGAACCAATTAAATGTAATATTATGGATAAAGATTTCTCCAAAAAATCAGTTAATCGCAATTGTTATCACAAGTTATTGACGGTATTAATACCTCTATTGTTGATGCTCTATTGCTATACCTGTTTTTTGAGCCCAGCCTTAGCGGCGCATTATCAATTTGCTCCCTTGCAACAAGGTTATCTGCTGCAAGGTAAGGTCGTTGATATAGAAGGTCTGCTATTATCAGGGGTTACTATACGGGAGCAGGGGACACAAACGGTTACATCGAGCAATGATCAAGGCCATTTTGTTATACATGTAAAGTCCAACAAGGCTATGCTGAGCCTTACACGGTTAGGTTATCAAGACCTAATGTGCAGTGCGGATCAAGCCCAGCTTGTAGAGATGCAAATGCAGGATATAGGTTTAGAGGAGGTTATTGTTGTTGGATTTGGGACGCAGAAGAAGATTAATCTTACGGGGGCCATATCCCACCTGGGGAAAGAGGCCCTTGAGAATAGGCCGGTGGCTAATATTGGACAGGCCTTGCATGGGGCAATACCCAATTTAAATATTAATTTTCGCAATGGTGCGCCCAATACAACCCCTAACTTTAACCTGCGCGGTGGTACTTCATTTTCTTACAATCAAAATACAGGTGTCTTTGAGGCGGTCAATGGCAATCCGCTCGTAATTATTGACGGGGTAGAAGGATCTACGGCACAATTGAATCAACTTAATCCCAACGATATCTTGGATATTTCCTTTATAAAAGATGCCTCAGCGGCGGCAATCTTTGGCACTAAAGCTCCCTATGGCGTTATCTTAGTCCGCAGCAAACGTGGCGAATTTAATCAGGCTGCTAAAATCAGCTATGGGTATGACCTATCTTTTGATACGCCTGCGGCAATTCCAGACATTTTAAATTCTGTAGCGATACAAGAAAGTGCGATGAATAAAACCTCTTGGACGGGTGGAGTTCCCAGTTCATCTGATGTGACAAAGCTGGAAAATTTGAAAAAATATATTCAAGATCCTAAGCCCGAAAATGCATGGTTTGAAGAAGGGAATAAGCTGATCTGGGTAGCTAATACAAATCCATTTGATGAGGTCGTTCGAAACTGGACACCGATGCAAAAACATAATTTAAGCACCAGTGGAGGTGGGAGTACAATCAATTATTACCTCTCGCTTGGTTTGCAGCGGCAACAGGGGATGTATAAAATCAACACGGATGAGTTTACACGTTATAATGGACTTTTAAACCTAAATACTAAAGTAAAAAGCTGGTTCAATTTATTTACGAAGCTGGGTTTTGATCAATCCAATTATGCGACTCCCTATATTGTTGGGGGAAAAGGATCATTATGGAATGCGATGATGGGGGAGGTCGAGCGAAACATCAACATGCCCATTCTTACGGGACCAAATGACCCGATTCCCAATGCTTATACTGACAATATACTGGCTTGGGTTTCTTATGGTGCGCGAAACAAGTCCATCAATAGGCGTATATCTTTGGTTGCCTCCCCAGAGTTTATCTTTTTACCTAATAAGCTTACCTTAAAAGCTGATTTAGCTTATCTGCCTCAATCCTATCGTTTAAGTAGGTTTAGTCCGAAGATTCGTCAAGTTATTGACAATTGGTCCTACAGCGTTCAACAGGCTGAAGCTGCAGAGAATAGAGCCTTTTTTGATCGTTATGATCAAGATAATTATAGCGCGAATATCTACGCGAACTATAGACAGACCTTTGGTCGGAACCATAATTTCGCAGCAATAGCTGGCTTTAACCAAGAGCGGTTCAACTTTGATCAGATCTACAATACATTTAGAAAATTATTGGCAGCAGATATTCAGAACCCAAATGTTGCTGAGGACCCCACTTTACATACAGTGGGTACCAATTCCTATACGAGCACAGGTAGAGCGGCATTTGGACGAATCAATTATGATTACAAAGGGAAGTACCTTTTCGAATCCAATATGCGTTATGACGGAAGCTCTAAGTTTCCTTATAAGGATCGTTTCGTAAGCTTCCCTTCCTTTTCTGCTGGTTGGCGTATTTCTGAGGAGCAATTTATGGACTTCTCGAAGTCTTGGCTGAATGATCTAAAAGTTAGGGGGAGTTGGGGGAAATTAGGCAATCAGCCCGCATCTGCTTATCCCTATCAGGCTGTTTTGGGTACGGGTAAGTCTAGCTATATGATTGATGGTAACCAAGTCGTGTATATGAATCCTCCAGGCTTGGTATCCCCTAATTTAACCTTTGAAAAGGCGGAGACGAGCAACTTGGGGGTAGATCTAAGTATGCTTGCCAATCGCTTACAAGTTACGGCTGAAGTTTACCGTAGACAGACAACTGACATCCTAAGTGACGGAGCAGCGAACTACCCCTCCGTCCTAGGCACCTCAGCTCCTTATACGAATTCTGGCACCTTAAAGACAAATGGGTTTGAGTTAAGTCTCCAATGGCGTGATAAATTGGCAAATGGTATTCATTATCGTGTAGGACTTAATCTGTCGGATTATTTTACAACTGTTGTGCATTATGCTGGGAACTCTCAGAAACTGCTTTGGAACTCAGGCGGCAGAACACTTTTGTACGACAATATGCGGGTGGGTGAAATCTGGGGCTATCATACAGGAGGTATACTGCAAGAAGCTGACTTTGAAAAGCAAAATCCAAATGGGAGTTGGGAATTTAATGGACCTTACCAGGGGCGAATCAATGCCAACCTATACCCTGGATACCTTTGGTATAGGGACCTAAATGGGGATGGAAAGGTGGATAATGGGAACCGCTTGGCTGATGATAGCGGTGACCTACGGGTGATTGGTAATGAAACCCCACGGTACAAATTTGGCTTTACGGGGAATGTGCAGTATAAAGGCTTCGACTTGGATTTCTTATTTCAAGGGGTCTTAAAAAGAGACGTTTGGACCTCTTCTTCTGCTTATTGGGGCGGAGGGGCAGGCTCCCGCTGGATGTTGGATCGCTCTTGGACCCCAGAGCGTACTGCTGCGCAGTTTCCGATGTATACAGCGCCCGTACAAACACAAACGGCTTATCTTATAAATGGAGCCTACCTTCGACTGAAGCAAGCTGTTTTAGGCTATACCCTTCCTAAACAGCTTATGCAGTCTATAGGTGTTGAAAAAGCAAGATTTACACTCGCTAGCTTTAACCTATTCGAAATCACGAAGATCCCCGGCATTTTTGACCCTGATCAGATCACAAGCGATTATCCGCAAAAACGCAGTGTATCTTTTGGCTTGCAAGTAACATTTTAAAACTAACGACTATGAAAGCATTTGCATCAAACTTATTTTTAATCTTTGGAATCAGCCTGCTACTAATTGCTTGTAATGATAAGTTCTTGCAGCAGGATCCACAACAAAGCTTAGCAAAGGAAACTTCCTTGAGAGACGAGAGCGAATTAATGATTTACCTAAACAATCTTTATGGACGTTACATTGAAGGCCATCAAAGCGGTTGGGCAACATCAAGCTCGGTGCCTTTTATACATAGGGGAAGCCACTTGGTTTCCGGGGATTTTTTAAGCGACAACTTGGTGTCTAGGGGAAATGTGTCCACTAAGTTGGATAATTCCTACTTGACGCCAACTGCTGGAGGGGCAGTTGGCTGGACTTGGTCAAATTTAAGATCAATAAACTACTTCCTGCAAAATTATAAAAATGCCTTGCCTGCGGTGGGCGGAAATCTGGAAAAGTTAGATAGATACCTTGGCGAAGCGCTCTTCTTTAAGGCTTGGGAATATTACAAGAAAGTTATGCTATTTGGTGACGTCCCTTGGTTTGAACAAGACTTAAATATTGATAGTGAGCGGCTATTTGCACCTAGAGATAGTCGAGAGCAGGTGATGGACTCGGTATTGTATTGTATAAATCAGGCTTTTGAAAAGCTACCTGATGTTGTAAACAAACCACATGGTCGCATAAATAAAGATATGGCCGCCTTTTTAAAGGCGAGAATAGGTCTTTTTGAGGGGTCCTTTCGAACCTATCACACCGAGTTGGGCTTAACGGCTACGGCAAACAAGTTTTTGAATGCCGCAGTAGAGGCTAGCGATTACCTGATGAAAACAGGACGCTATAAACTGTTCAACACAGGGTCTGAACCCTATTGGAAGCTGTTTACCTTTAAACGTGACCCCATTTCAGATGGACATCAGGAGGCAATATTGGCTAGAACCTACGATGGTGTGACGGTGGGACATGCTACACAACGCTATTGGGATCAAAACAATAGTGTGTCTAGTAGACCAGCCGGAGGTGCAACGAAAGGTCTGGTCGATGAATACCTCTGTATTGATGGCAGACCCATTTATTTTGCTGGTTCAGAGGGGAGTTATGTAGCTAATCCACTTTTCAATGGCTATGATGGTTTTTGGACCGAGTTAGAGAATAGAGATCCACGCTTGATGCAGACTGTTGGCTATCCAGGTAAACATCGTTCTATATTTAATGCGCGTACAGGTATTTGGGGGATAGCGGAGAATGGTGTTACTTATCCGCGGCTATCTTATAATAATGGTACCTCTACAGTGACTGGGTATGCGATTGTAAAACATTGGATGGGTGATCGCGTAGAGAATGAGGCTACTGTATTGGGACGTCAGACCGCCATTGAGTTTCGCTATGCGGAAGTCTTGTTAATATTTGCGGAAGCGAAAGCTATTTTGGGTAGCATTACGCAAGCTGATATAGACAATACGATTAATCTCTTACGTACAAGGGCTGGATTTGACTTTGTTAAGTATCCCATTAGTCGCTTAGTGATCGGTAGTGAGCCCAAGGATCCCCGCTTGGACGGAATTTATGCTACACTTAAAATTCCTGCAATTACGCCACTTATGCGAGAGATTAGACGGGAAAGAAGGGTGGAGCTAGCAGTTGAGGGTATGCGTTATGAAGACTTGATGCGTTGGAAGGCTGGTATGTTGCTGACAGTTCCCCTGCGCGGTATGAAGTTTACAAGTGAAAAAGAAAAGCGCTACGATGGTACCAATACGAGCAAACCGATTATTGCAATTCTTGAGGTTGTGAATAGGGATGTATTTCTGGATCAGGATAAGTTTATTATTGCCTACCCTAGAAGCCCCAGGATAACAAATGGACAACTTCCTTGGGAGGATTACAGGTATTATTGGCCATTGCCTTTAGAAGACTTAACCTTAAATAGGAAGCTAAAGCAGAATGATGGCTGGCAGGCTGTAGATTAAAAAGGTGTAAACTAAAAGATAATTAACATGAAAAATTTAAATCCTATTAACCCCATAATTTTGGGGTGCTGCGTACTTCTTTTGCTTATGGCATGTAAAAAGGATAAGGAGGAAGTATTGGGATTGTCTATTAAAGAGGCAAATTATATGAGTGCCGGGAACTACATGGGGATTCGTATAAAAGCAACCGAAAGTATACAATTGACAGCATTGCTTACTCCTGGCAATCGGGAGACTAAAGATGTTCTTTATACGCATAAGTACCCCGATTTACTAAGTATTTCGGCTACTGGTCTCCTCGTAGGAAAGTCCGCTGGTCGCGACACCTTAACGGTATCCCTGCTTGGTCGTAATTCGCTGCCTATTCATTATGTTGT
>JASLCA010000213.1 GCA_030146225.1 Sphingobacterium sp.
GGGCACAGAAGTCGAGTCGCATTCCTATAATGGCTTAATGTATTTTGCACGAGCAGTAAAGTTTTATGAGGCGAGTATGAATATGGGGGATATACCATATGCAAAAGCGCTTCAGGGGGAGACTGAAAAGGAATATTTTCCTGAATATGATCTTCAGAAGGATGTATTTCTCGGTATTCTAAAGGAATTGGAGGCGGCAGATCAATTCTTTGCGAAGGGGGCTCGATTTGCTGGGGATCCGATTTACAATGGAGATCCTGCTAGCTGGCGAAGGTTGGTAAATAGCTATAGTTTGAAGGTGCTGATGCACTTGAGTAAAAAGGAACAGGATGCAGATTTGGAAATTAAAAGCCGATTTCAAAAGATATTAGCTACAAAGCCCTTGTTTACGAGCAATGCACATAATTATCAACTTATTCGATCTGATAGGAGCGGACAGACTTATCCCTTCTATAAAGTTGGGAATAACTTTACGATTTATCCCATCCTTTCTGATGAAATTGTTGATCGCCTAAAGGCCTTAGCGGATCGACGCTTGTTTTATTATGCTGCACCTTCGCCTTTAAAGTTGGAGTCTGGCTTAAGGAGCTCCGATTTCGAAGCCTATGTGGGCATAGACCCCTCTTTGGTTTATGAAAGTATTATTGCGCTGAAAGGTAGGGGCGATTATTCCAGCCTAAACCCGCGGTATACCGAATTGGCAGCGGGGGAGCCAACGCAGCAATTTTCATATGCTCAGCTGTGTTTTATTGTAGCGGAGGCAGCTCTTAGGGGCTGGGTAGATGAGTCGGTAGCTGACTGGTATAAAAAGGGGATAAGAGCTGCGATGGACTTTGTCTTCGAACATACTCCGAATACCGAGCAGTTTCATCATAATAATCCCCTAGATGCGGAATATATAGAAGCTTATGCTGCTGCGCAAGCTTTAGCCTTGCCTATAGACTTGGAGGAAGCGGTTAGGGCTATTATCACACAAAAATACCTAGCTAGTTTTTTGCAGTCTACTTTTGAAACTTACTATGATTATAGGCGGACGGGGTATCCAAGCTGGAAAATCAACAGCGAAAGTAATCTAAATGTTAAAGAGCGAACTAAAATTCCTATGCGCTGGAAATACCCTGATCGGGAATTTAGGTACAATGCACAGCATGTAGCCACTGCTGTAAAGCGGCAATTTGATGGGGATGATGAAGTGAATAAGCTGATGTGGATCTTGAAGTAATACCAATAGCTAAAAGCAGGAGTCAAAAAAATATTGGCTCCTGCTTTTTGTTAAGGAAATTGTTCTAGGCCTGTATAGTTTTTTAGACTTAGCTTCTGGCTGAAGTTTCTTCGTTATGAATCAATTTTTTAGTTAATTATTTTCCTTCCTATTAATATTTCAAGTTTTTATTCTCTTATTAATAAGTTTTTAATAAAAACTTAACTGTTTTAATCATTATAAAATCAATATGTTAAATAATTAATTTTCATGAAATTTATTTTTAATTAAAACATTGTAATCTTATAATTTGTTGTAGTTTTGCTTTAGCATTAAAAAAAATGACAATTGTCATTTTTTTTAATGCTATTTATCACATTGCATCTACTAATTTATACCAGTTAGAGTATTTATTGCTTAATAATTGATAGAATCTAAAGCTATTAATGTTGAAGCGAAAAACATTGCTTATGAAATTGCGACCTGTTGTACTTGTTTCGCCAAAGAAGATTTGGCATTCACTGATTTTATTTGCTGTCCTTTTGATGGCCTTTCCAGTTTATTCTTATGGACAAACGAAAGTTGTTGCCAATGAGGTCTCTAATACAGATTTAGAGCATGTTCAAGATCCCAATAAAGCAACGACAGATGATGATTCCTTTGCGAGGGTATCGGCTTCTCCGGGGATTTTACTAGGAGGTGGGGCATATCAGGGGGTGATTGAGTTGAAGTTTCCTTCTGAGATTCCTGCTAATCAATGGTCATATGTGCGGATTGATGCTGATGCTGGCCTTTTAAGAGTTTTACTTGGCGGATCTTTAGGTAAATCTTTAGGTACTTTATTAGGAGGGCTGCTATTAGGAAATCAGGAATTTGAGGTTGAAGCCCTAAATGGTAGTGCTTCTGTCTTGAAGCGGACAAATACTGAAGGCTTTATCACTTCAAATGTTAAACTCGTTCAGGATTCCAAAGGAAACTATTATATCGCCTTAAAGCCACAGGCGGCTTATAATAAAATTCGTTTGGTAAATCGTGCTATATCTCTGGTTGGCTTAGGCAGTGTGTATAAACTGGATGTTTACTCTGCTGTTTCTTATAAAGATGATGGTGGTTATTGCGGTACTCCTTCATTTACTTCCTATGATGGTGAAAGTGGACTTTCATTAAAAGTTATTGACTTACAGGATCAAGCGCTTTATAAGGCTATAGACGCGAATGCTCAAACAGCTTCTTTATTGAAGTCTACTGCGGTGCTCTCCTTAGATGTAGCTAAAGCATTTTCCCAATATTTTTATTTTAATTCCAAGTCGAAAACAAATCATACTGTAAATATTACATTGGCTTTGGGATCTGGAGGTGTGATAAATACGGACTTACTCGGAGGGATTGAAGTGGTTTTCTGGGATGGTGAGGTGGAAGTGTATAAGCGTTCGCTACAAAGTGGTCTTTTAAACAATACAGAAATTCTTAATATACTTAAATCAGGAAATCCAGCTACATTGACTTTTGCCGCTAGCAAAGCTTTTGATAAGGTGGAGGTTAGATTGAGTTCTTCAGTAGGCTTAAGTGTGTTAGGAAATGGAGTGCGGATCTTTGATGTAAAGCGGTACTCGGGTGACGCAAATTGTGTAAATCCGAATATTCCTTTGGCTCCCCAACCTAGTTCTAGTCCCTTGAAGCAGCCTTCTTGCGCTTCCGATTTAATTAGTCACAATAATGTAGACTTTGCGCATCATATTGTTGATGGTAATAACGAAACTTATGGAACACTTTATGCAGATGCAGGTACTCTCCTTGTGAATGGCGCAAATGCCGGCTTTGTAGAAGTGGATTTAGGTAGAGAGCTTAAGGCTTATGAAACGACCTATGTCCGGATTAATTACGATAAGGACGTTTTAGATAAGTTGTTAGGTGGCAGCTTAGGAAAACTAGTTACTGATTTAGCAAATAATCTTTTGCTAGGGAATCAATATTTTGAAGTAGAAGCTAAGAATAATACGGCATCAGTTTTAAAAGAAAAGAGCTCTAATGCTTTTGAGGGTAAGCTAAATGGGGTTGTAACTTTAGTGCAAGATAAGGTTGGTCGTCATTATTTAGCCGTAACACCAAATAAGGCTTATAATCGTATTCGTATCACAAACCATTTAAATGCTGTCTTGCCTACAGGTAAAAAAGCGACTTTAGATGTTTATAATGTTTGTTTTGAACTAGGAGATGATAGTTGTTTTCCTGCAAATTTCACTTCTTACAAAGGAGGCGGCTTGAACCTGAGCCTTGCAGACATTGCTAAAGTAGGCGTTACGAATGCCTTTAGAGCAATCAGTGATAACAGTTCTGAATATTCTAGCATCAATTTAGGTGTCGCTTCAGTAGGTGCTCATGTTTATCAGACTATTTATTTTAATCAGCCCTCAAAAGCGGATGATTATGTGAAAATTCGTCTAGGAGTTGAACCTTCATCTGGTTTAAGTCTGGATCTGTTAGGTCGATATAAAATAAAATTCTTTAATGGTGATCAACAGGTAGGGGCAGACTACATACTGCAACAAGGATTAATAAATAATGTTGATCTATTAGCCTTATTTAAGTCAGGTGGAATCGTGAATTTGCAGTTTACCCCAACAGGTAAATTTGATCGTGTAGATATTGGAGCTGAGACTTTGGTAGCTGTTTCTTTAGCCACAGAACCCTTACGTGTATATAGCGTTCAGCGTTTCGGAACAGACTGTCCCGAGCAAATTGTAGCGCATCCATTTGAAGCACCAGTTTGTGCAGATATCTTAGTAGATGCGAAGAATGCAGATGAATTGAATAATCTTTTTGATGGCAATTTTGATAGTTTTTCTACGATTAAATCTGGAGCAGGGTTTCTTGCGGGCTTAGGAGATAAGTACGAGGGCTATGTTGAGTTAGGATACAGGGATATTTTGCCAGCAGGAACAACCTCCTATATTCGAATTGATTTTGACGAAGATATATTGAAGGCCTTACTAGGTGGAAGCTTAGGAAATGTGGTTACAGGACTGCTAAACAATTTAACGCTTGGAGATCATTTCTTTGATATTGATGTAAAAAACAACAGCTACGATGCACAAGGAAAGCTGCTGTCTTCTTCTCCCGTTATGAGCGCTTCTAGTAATGCTGCAAGTGCTGGCGGTAATGCCGATATTCGCATTGTAAGGGATAAACTCGGTCGGTATTACATTGCCCTAACGCCTCATTCACCCTATAATGCCGTGCGTATTACGGATCGAACAAATAGCTTATTAGGTTTATTAGCCAAGCCTAATTCTTTGAATATTTATGGGATGTGTTATGAAAATGATAAAGGACCATGCTTGGAAGCATTTGCGACCTCATTTGAACATTCAGGTTTGAGTCTAGCGGTGAATGATGTCGCCGGTGCAGGTGTTAAAAATCCGCACTATGCTATTAATGATGAAAATAGTACAGACTACGCTGAAATTAGTAATGGGACACTTGCTGTAGGTGCCTCTACTAAACAATGGATCTTTTTTAATTCACTTTCTGAAGCAGATGATGTTCTAAATATAAAGTTTAAGACTGGTGCAGGTGTTGTTGATTTAGATCTTCTTGGAGGATTCGAAATCAAAGCATATAATGGAGCAGTGGAAGTTGCCAAATTGAATTGGAACGACGGAATAATAAATGGCATAAATGTTTTGAATCTTATAAATAATGGTGAGATTATTAATTTGCCATTTGCACCCGGGGTTGCTTTTGATCGTATTTCGGTTGGTATTAGAACCCTGGTGCAAGCCTCTGTATTTCCTCCTATTCAACTCTATTCTGTTAACCGTTGTACCGCAAAGGCGGAAGCAAGTTTTGTCGCTTGGAAATCATTCTTAATTGATAATGATATTAGCCTTAAATCTGTAAAAGCTAATGAGGAAATTACCTATACAATACATGTCCGCAATACTGGGCAGCTAGCCCTCAATAATATTACTATTACAGATGCGATACCTGCCAATACTACCTTTGTTTCGGCAGAAAATGATTTGCAGCCCGTTGCTAATGTATTAACCTTTACTGGAATTGATGTGGCAGTAGGAGCTAGCCTAACGCGTAGTTTTACCGTTAAGGTAAATGCTGACTTGACTGGAGTGGATAATATTTCTAATGTTGCTTTAGTTAATGGACAGCCAACTCTTCCGCCATCTGTTTTGGATCCTAACCAACCGGATACCGATGCAACGGTACCTGGGACTTTAATTCCAGTAGATAAAATAAATGCTGTAGTTTCTTGGAAGGCCTATGCTGTGGATGGGGATAAAACCAAAACCAGCGTTTCTGGTGGGGAAGAGGTTGCCTATGCTATTTATGTGCGCAATACGGGGAATCAAATATTGAATAATATTAGTATCACAGATGAATTGCCGATTGGATTAACTTGGAAATCGGGTGGTACACACGATGCACGCAAGGTCAGCTTTGTTATTCCTACTTTAGCTGTCGGAGCTACCTCTACGCCACTGCACTTTGTTGTAACGGTGGATAAGGATCTGACGAATATTCTTGAAATTAGAAATATTGCATTGGTGAAGTTGGATGCTACAGATCCAGGGACTCCATCGTATCCTCCTCTAAATAACGAAGATCCTAAAGAGCCGAATGAGCTTACTCCTGGAACTGTTTTGACTGTAGTACCAGATCATCAGGTTGAATTTACTAAGGCTGGTAAAAGCAATAATACTGTATCCACTGGTCAAGCCCAGATCGGAGACGAAATTACCTATACTTTGGTTGTTAAGAATACGGGAAATAAAACATTAGAAAACCTGGTTGTAGAGGATGTGTTGCCAGCAGAACTTAGTCTAGTCGAAACTGATGGTGCTATTAATGGTCAAGTAATTACTTTTAATATTACATCCCTAGCGGTGGATGCAGAGGAAACCTTTACGATTAAAGTGAAGGTGGAAACGCTGTCTAATAATCAAACCGCAATTATAAATTCGGCTAAGACAACCTTTAGGAATGAAGATAATACGGATAATAAAGTAGTGCCAGTTACGCATAGCATCTCCACCTTATGTACAGCTATAATAGCTGATGATATTCTTTTTGATGTAACAGACATGAAGGTTTGTGCTGGGGCAGATTTTACTATTACTGCTTCCACAAATCTTTCGGGACTAACGAATGCAGTGTATAGATGGTATACGAAGCCAGATTTAACAGGAAGCTTTGTAGCAGGAGCTAGCTTTACTAGTCGAGTTACAAAAACAACCACCTATTATGTTACCTTGGAAGCTGAGGGGTACTGTTTTAGTGTTCCTGCAGCTACTGTAACTGTTACAGTAGAAGCGGCAGCAGGCATACCTACGATTTCGCCTAGCTCAGTTGTGGTATGTGAAAATGAAAATCTCGTGCTTACAGCCACAGCAACCAATGCGACTACTTTTGAATGGTACAAAGGGGTAACAAAACTTCCTGAAACCTCAAATATATTAACCATTGCAAATGCTGGTTTGATAGATGCTGGAGCCTATACGGTCAAGGCTGTAAATGGAACTGGCTGTGCGAGTGCTGCATCTGCAGTAGTGGATATAGAGGTTATTCAGAAACCTGCTAAACCAGTTATTGCTGTAACTGGTGCATTGGCTATCTGTGAAGGAGATTTTCTGACCTTAACAACTAGCGGTGGTACTTCCTATGAATGGTTACATAATGGTAACATAATTGAGTTTCCAGAATTAAGTGATCCTAATGATCCTACTAGTGCAGTTGTGTTCAAAACACGTACCAAGAGAAATGCAATTGATGTGAATGTTGGGGGGGATTATAGCGTAATAGCTTATAATGTCAATAATTGCCCTAGCCAAGTATCTGAGTTTAAGAGTGTTGTTGTGAATCAAGCGCCTGTGATAACTATTACAGGTAGTCAATTGATATATGTTGCAAAAGGAGAAACTATTAACTGGCCAACAGCTACCACAAATACAGGCACATTAAAATGGTATCATGAAGGTGTTGAGATTCCTGCTTTTCCTACAAGTTTGAGCGCAGCTGGAATATATACTTATACTGTTGTTGCGGTGAATGGTGGCTGTTCTAGTTATGAGACGATAATGGTTAATGTCTTTGATGATGCGGGATGTCCTCCAGAAACTGTACGCTATTATGCTACAAGTCAAACAAAAGGATCTATTATCACAGGAGGAGTAACCGAGGGTAAGAATGCAGTGGATGGTAATCCTAAGTCATACTCCACAATTACAACTGGTTTGGGTTTACTGGGAATCGGTACAACATGGCAAACGTTGTTCTTCCCAGAAACAATTAAAGCAGGTACGCCAGTTACGATAAAGCTGGGCAAAGAATATAGTGGGGTTGTACTAGCAGGTGGAATCTCTGTTGTGGGAGTCAAAAAAGATGGCCTAGGAACTCCTTTCGATATTGGTACGCTTAAGCCTGTTGCTGGAGGATTATTAGACATATTGACTGCTGATAATGTTATAGAATATACTTTTGTGCCTTCTGATGCTTTGGGTACAAAGGATTATGATGGGGTACGAATTTCCATAGGTGCATTATTGAGCGTTGCACAAAATGGTAAAGTCTACGGAGCTTATGTTACTAAAGCGGGCACTGCAGATTGTAATCCTATTGATAACAGTACCAATCCAAATGTGATTGACTTATTGCATGGTGTTCGCGATTTAGGATTGGGTGTGGCTACTACACTATCTCCACTAGCTAATGCTTGGGATGCTGTTGATACATATCCTAACTCAAATATTCCTAATGAAGAGACTTTTGCAGTTATTGCAAACACCTTAAAAGTTTTAGCTGAGCAGTATATTACGGTGGTGTTTAACAAGCAGGTTATGCCTACAGATAAACTATCTGTGGTTTATGAAATTGTTAATAATCCATTGTTAGAAGTAGGTTTGATTAAGCAATTTAAGATTCAAAGATATTTCGGAAATCAAAAAGTTGGACCATTAGTAGATGGAGACAAGGACATCTTGAGTTTAACCCTATTAGGAATTGGTTATGAGGGAAATAAAGACAAAATTTTAAT
>JASLCA010000025.1 GCA_030146225.1 Sphingobacterium sp.
CTGCACCTCATAGTCCTTCTTGGTCAATACCTCCAGTCGCGCTGTATCGGCCTGATAACGTCCCGTGTCCCGAATAACTATTTGCAGCTTATTTGGAAAAGGTAGTTCATATACAAAGCGCCCGCTTTCATCCGTACTCAGGGTATCTACAAAGCTAGTGCTGCCGGAGGCCTTGGTCTGCCGCTCCAACACTACTTTCACCCCTTTTAAAGGGCTTTCATCATCCGTATTCACCAGCAGTCCAAGCACCTGCCCCTTATTAACCTTTGCTTCTTGATTCCATAAGCCATCCTTAGCACAGGCCATCAAAAAGATGAGCAAGCATCCTAAGCTATACTTAATCGCTTTTTTCATAACTTAATTCTTTAAGGGCTTTTTACCTATAAACTCCTTTTCATACTTTGTGAGAAATACCTTCCCTTGTAATTTCCAGGATGCATCGGTTTTAATATTGAGCCAGTAAAATATCTGCGGTAATATATCGATGGTATACATCGTCTGTTTCTTTGCTTCCAACTCCTGCTCCCTAGGGTTAAGGCAGTTCCAAGCCGGAATTAGGTTCCAACTATGGGTATAAGGATTAAAATGAAAATCAGTATCGCTGGAAGTTTCTATCTTATTGTGGAACTCATGTCCACTTCCCTCGGACATGGGCCAGTAGCCAAGGATCTCACTCCAATAGGACATGGATGGGTCAAGATCTTGTAGGCAGGCAAAGTCTTGGATCTCTTGATCCGTCAAAGCCTTCTCAATAAAAACGAGATTATTTACCTTTCCATCAAAGGTGCCAAGGGAGGATACATTTCCCGATCCAATAAAAAAATCAGGTCTATTCGTCTCAAAGACTTTACCTGTGATCTCCACTTCATTATTTGGAATGCCGTTGACAAAGAGCTGGGCATACCGCTTAGCCGCTCTAAAATAGATTTTCAATGCTATTGTCTCCCAGGTAGCTACTTGAGCCGACAGGGTATGAACGACAAAGACAGCTCCCCCAGAACTAGGACCAAACAAAAAACGATAGCGATTTTTGGCATTAGCCCCTTCCACCATAAAATGCCAACCCCGATTCCCACTGTAAGCATGGGTCGTGCGGCCCAGAATTATTGCATGACTATTATGCCGAGGTAAGGCATGATTATAAACCTTAAACATAATGGTATATTCAGCATTATTCTGGATATTATAAAGGTTGGAGTTTTCAGCAGAAATACTGGGATTCTGCACATTTCCCTTGACTTTAATCTCCAATGAGTTTTTTAGACTGGGGACTTCAATAGCTAAAGGCTCAAAATCAAGGTTGTAATAGATCAAGGGTACCTTTCGTTCTTCAAAGCTAGCGCCCCCATAGCTATTTGCTAAACCGCCATGATTAGAAGTAATAATAACCAACCAATTTTCTTGTGCATAATTTTGGCGTGCCTCTACCGCAGCTAGCAGCTCGGCAAGGTATCCATCCACTACATCCAAAGCCGCTTTATAAGGCGGACTATCCATGGAAAAGCCATTTGCTAGGCCAGCTTCATTTACGCCTCGAAAGTTTACCACGGCAAAGGCTAAGGCATTTTCCCCATGCTTAATCCGATCCACAGCCTTTTCCTTAGCCGCCTCATCTGATTCAACCGCCCCATTCTCATGGGAGAGATTAAATAGCTGCTGATCCAAGTCTACCCAAGGCGTTACAGAGAAGCTCTTTAGGACTTTTCCAGATTCCAATAGGCGCTGATATACCGTAATAAAACCCGTAGCTTGATCAGCCCCTTCATGATCATGAATATCATCATCATCCGGTTCACTCTCGTCAAAATCATTCCCCCAAACCCCATGGTACTGGCTGCTCTTTCCACTTAAGATCGTTGTCCAAGTAGCCGCATCACCGGTATCGGAATCACTAAAGCCATCCAAGGTGTATTTTGCATGTTCCATCATCTTCTGCATCTGATGAGGCACATACTTTTGCAACTCTGGGCCAGACAAGCCATCGATAACAACTAATAAGACTTTCCTGTCCTTCTCATAATTTGGCCCTGAATCCTCCTCAAACACCAATGCAGGATCCACATACTTCTTGCAAGCAGCGGCCAGCAGCAGCAATACAATTACTAGTGCTAGCTGATTTATAGTTTGTTTGATTTTTTTCATCTTTTTATGGTTTTAGCAGCGTAAACACCCCGAGTTCGGCAATTGCAGCATAGTTTGAGGTATTATACAGTCCACTCTTCTGAATCGTTAAGCGTATAAAACGGGCCCGCACCATATGGTATTCATCGGCTTCATCCACATGAATATATTGATCACTTAAGTCTCTAGTTAAGGTACGATTCCCCAAGTCAGTCCAAGTATTTCCATCGGTACTTATCTGTAGATTCAGCTCTCTTATATGATTACTACCATTTGTTTGCTGCCTTTGATTAAAGACTAATCCAGAAAAGGATTCTACAGCTCCCATATCTAGGTTGACAATCCATTGCCCTGTTCCAAAATAATCCCCGACGCAGGTGCTGTTGTAACAGGAGTGCCAGAAGGTATCCAACTTATCGTCAATCATTTTTGCAGGCACAAAATTGTCATGTCTTTGGTGATTATTGGCCGTAATGGACCAGTTGCCCTTAGGCTTGAAGCTTATCCGATCATAATCTAAAAATCCATTCTCGCCTCCAGTCTTGCTAGCCGGATTAAATTCCCATACAGCCTGCTTCAAAAGCGGTAATCTTTTTTCCTCCCTAATAAATCGTTTGGCAACATCGCTTACATAAATACCCCATCCAAGTCTACAATAGGGCTCCATATCAATCTGTGTATATTCTGAAAGTGCCTCATAGAAGAAGTCAATCTTAGATTGATTATTTGCCGAGGTAAAGCGCGCCTCTCTAGCCCTTTTATAGATATAGGCCATAAACTCATAGCCGTATTTTTCAAAAATCTGCGCAAACATCATTAAGCGAATATCATGGGCTGAACTTCTATACCTATTTCCAGAGATATCCATACTAGCCCAATTTGTAATATCAGCACCTGTACCTTTGGTTTTTCGGGCTTCAATATAGGGGACTGCCTTGTGCCATACCTCTGCAATCTTATAGCTTTGCCGGTCATTGAGCATAGACACTTTAAAATGAAAAAGATTACAGGTAACCTCTCCATTGCCCGAAAAATTCCATGTAGAATTCATCTGCATATTATGCCCCAACTCATGGTAAGTACCCCAGTTTAGGTACTTCACCCCTTCTATGTCCGTGGCCTGTTTAAAATAATTTTCGGTATTGCGGGCATGCACTGGATAGCCTGAATATTGTGCAACTCCCGTCTTAAAGAGTACATCATGCACAATACGCCACTTATTAAAGGGGGCGCGATGTCGGATATCCGGATTGTCCTCCTTCATCCCTGTCCATTCCCAATAGGCCCCCCGAATCATATTATCCCAAGTCTCTAAGAGCAAGGTTGGATCATCAATGGGGAGCCGCTTTAATTTGCTGGTCTCCATTGTAAAAACAATCCGCCTGCCTTCCAATTCAAACCAAGGAACAGTTGTTCTTGCAAGCAGCTCCTTCCAAGCAGCATTGGTGGTCTCCCCCAGCTTAAAGCTAGGCGCCTTAGCAACCCCCGTAAACTTTAGCTCCACTGAACGCCCCAAAGGCCGAGCAGGAAGGATATAAAATAGACCTCCATATAGATTGCGCATATAGTTTTTCCCAGGGAATAACACTTGCCTAACCACAATATTTAAATCCCGTTGTGGAAAATCAATCCCATTAGCATTGTTTGTGACATGCGCACCTATCATGCCTGTGAGCCCATAGATCCCTGCTGGCACCTCGACAACAATTAATTCGCCCGCCGGCGCATAAACGCCAGTACTCTGCCAGTTTCCAGGAGCTACTGAAATACGTAGATCACTAGAGCGGATCTCTTCATAATTTAGGTCTATATGTACAGCATAGTTTTCTAGACGCGGCTCTTTTTCACTCATAAGGCCTGGGAATAGTCGAGCCTGGGTATACTTAGAATAGTCAATCTTAGCGTGATCAATAATCAGCGTGACCGTATCCTCATAATCCCCTTTATTATAGCCCTGTTCAAAGTTGTACCCATATTTTTTGGAGCATGATGCGCCCCATAACACAATAAAAATACTGAACCAATAGATTGAATGTTTCATTTTGGTATTCCTCCCCATTATTATTTAGTCAAAAAATTAGGATTCCACAATTGTCCATCCAGACGGTAATCATCAATCCCCCGAAAATTTAACCAAGAGTAGATCATCCTTGGGACATCGATACTGCGAAAGACAAAGCGCTCGGGATGGTCTGGAATAGTGGGGCATATACTTGCTCCACGCTCCGAAAAACTATTCCAGTTGAAGAGTCCTTTTAGCATAAAATGAGCTCTATTGCCACTCTGATCACGCAGCTCTATACTACCATCATTGCCTGGCCAATAGCCAATTAAATTTTGATAATAAGGATCACTTCCAGGGGTTGATAGGGTTGAACAATAATTGCTTGCTATGTCTTCATGGGACCAAGCCACATCGTAAAAGCGTAGGTCAGCCAAGGTATAGGACAGGTATTTTCCGGATAAGGATGATGACCAAGAATTCGGATTTCCAATAACCAAGGGCAAGGAGGTGGCTGCATTCCCAGTAATTTCCCTTTGGGAAATTCGCCTCCCATTCGTATACAGGGACATCATCTTTTTGCCTCCATCGCGCCATATCCTTAAGGTAGTCGTATACCATGTTTCAAGCTCTAAATCCTGAGGATTGGCCGTTAATACTTCACCATTATATCTTGCCGTAAACCCACCATTAGATGCATTGCCTTTGCTATCTCCATTTCGAACAAAGGTTATCCCCCAGCCTGACTCGGAACCGCCCGTACTCGAACGATTAGAAATAATAGCCGGGTTGTATATTCCAGGTTGATGGATTTTAGTCTTAAAATGAACGGTGTAATCCTTGTCTTCATACATATTATAGCGAGCGGAATTGTCCACATCCATAAGCCCAAGCCCCTTGTTGGCTCCAGTACCACTATCCGTAAACCGTACGGCCGAACTAATCCATAGGGGGTCTACTATACTCAATCGCTCTACAAGTTTATTGGCAAATTGCCGATTATGTGCCAATACAAAATTATTCCGTTCTGTATCCGAGAAGATTGTGCCATCATCAAGTTCCGGCTTCAAGGGATATTTACCGCCTTTGCTGGAGCATACCACAATCAACCACTTTTCATCCAAGTACTTTTTTCTAGAAAAAATACTATTCACCAGGATAGCCAATTGCGCGTCAAATGCCTTTAAGGATGCGATGTATTCAGGAGAGTCATAGCCTTTGGCTTTACCCACCTGATCCACCGCACTAAAGGTCGCAACCAACAGTGTAGTCTCTTCTTTGGCAAGCTCTTCAGTAGCTTTTGCGAGGACCGCATCATCATTGTCCAATTCCTGATATTGAGCCACATCCTGCTTAAAAACGCGCATACTTGAAGGATTAGCTGTTAACAAGCTATAGTTTTCAACCCCTTGCGCCTTTAATCGCGTAAAAATTGTAGGAAAATCATGCAGGCTATTCCCGCTCCCATTGCCCGACACCTGATGCTTCTCATATTCAACTCCGGTTAATAAATCTGCATAAGCAGTCACTTCATCATTATTCGCCGTACTGACCGCATTCCAAGAGATTATACTATTTTGAGTGAGTTCAGCAAGCTTGGGCATACTTCCATAATCTGTGGCTTCCTTGGCTATTATCGAGCCTACACCTCCTTCTAAGATAATATAGGCCAACTTATAACTAGACTCATCTATAGACAGGGCTTTATACTCTTGATCAAAAGGTAATTTATGACTGAACTCCTTATTACATGCTGTCAAAGAAAGAAAACCTACCACTATGCAGCTG
>JASLCA010000284.1 GCA_030146225.1 Sphingobacterium sp.
CTCAGTCACACCAATAAACAATGTCCAACTTGCGTTAAAGCCTAAATTATGCATGTTCTCCATCATCTGTGGATTTTGAAATACCTTAGCAATCGCTGAAGGCGAGATAATGTAGAGGTAGACCGCAAGGCATACCCAATAGATAATTGTTTTAAAAGAATATTTCATAATATATTTAGTTGGTTAATAATCGATGGAACGGGCAATATCTTCGTTAAAAAGCACCGCGGCTTGGTACTCCCTGACTTTAGATCTCATCGCCTCAATCGCTGCCGAAGTCAATGGAAGCCGGAGGATATTAGTATCACCCCCTACCGCCTTAACAATTGCCGCCGCCGCCTTAGCGGGATCCCCAGTCTGCTTACCATGAAGCGCCTTTGTATTTTCACGAACATCAGTTAAACTCGTTCTATAGGAATCAATCTCTTTATAAGCATAAGCCAATGAAGCCCCAAAAAAGTCCGTACGCAATGCCCCAGGCTCCACCAACAAAACTTTAATCCCAAAGGTCGAAACCTCCTCAAATAGAGCCTCCGTCATGCCCTCCACAGCAAATTTAGAAGCCGCATAAATTCCATTCCCCACCCCAGCCACTAAGCCAGCGCGCGAAGATATCTGCACGATAGTACCATTTTTATGCGTACGCATAGCGGGCAACACAGCTTTCACAAACCTCCACGGAGCAATAAAATTGACTAAAAACTGCCGGATCACCTCCTCCTCCTCAAACTCCTCAATCATCCCAAAAGCACCATAGCCAGCATTATTGACCAAAACGTCAATTCGTCCATAGGTATTTATAATATTGGAAACGATTTCAGGAATTTCATGGGTATGAATCACATCCATAATATAGGCTTTAGCAGCAGGATGCTTTTCAAATTCAGCCTTGTCTTCCGCAGTCCGCACCGTACCAATAACCAGATCCCCTTGAGACAATGCAGCCGCCGCGATGGCGCTCCCCAGTCCTTTGGAAACCCCAGTAATCAACCATATTTTACTTTCCATAACACAAGCATTTATTTACTCAAAAATATTCCATATCTTTATAACAGACAAGTACTTACAAAATTGTATGTATAATTTTAAGCCTATGAGAAAAGCGAATTCAACAAACTTTTCAAATGAAAAAGACCTTTTAGAAAACTGTGGAATGTACTATACCCTATCCCTATTGGCAGGGAGGTGGAAGGTCAGTATACTAGCCGCCCTCCTAGCAAACAAGGTGATGCGGTATACCGAAATAAAAAACAGCATAGCCAAGGTCAGCGAAAGAATGTTAATCAAACAATTGAAGGAATTAATGCAGGACGGACTAATCCTCCGCAGGGATTATACCGAGATGCCACCTCGAGTTGAATATCAAATAAGTGAACGCGGAAAAAGCCTTCAGAAAGTCCTTCTAGAATTGCAAGCCTGGGGCAAGAAATACAAGACCCGATCCGTAAGCTTGAATGATGCTGCACAAATAAGCAGCTGAAAGGGCCTAGCCTGTAGCATTACGCTTGTAGCAAGCGTTTGATACCGTATAAACCAAAAATTATGAAAAAACTATACCTCCTTATTTTCGCCACCGTCCTACTCACCGCTTGCAGTACACGCCCGCAGCCGCAATCACCTGAGGAATGTCTTGCGAAAATGATTAGCCAGTACAAAGAAGAATTAATCTGTAAACAGGAAGGGCTATGGCAAGTCGACCTATTTAGTGCCACCTACAACGAGGAAACAATCTATTTCCCCATGCTGGTATGCCCAAATTGCGACAGCACCGCCCCTACCTATGGCTACAATTGTGCAAGTCAGAAAGTAAAGATCGAGGACTTTACACAAGTAACAGCACTTAAGAAAGTCTATGATAGCTGCACAGACGAGCTTGTTGCAGAGTAAATAAAACGCCAAAGACCAAGGCTTAGCCTTTTCCCTGAGGATCGAGCAGGATTAGGCTAGCCGGACTTTTATCCCAGATTTGGGAAACAATAGCTTTAAACCAAAAGGTAAACTGCGCCGGAGAATCCTGAATCTCCTGAAGCACTTCAGCTTTGCTCAGCCATCGGTAAGCAGCCACCTCATCGGGATTAGGCTCAGGCTTAGCGTTGGAATAACCAAAGAAAACATGATCATATTCATGCTCAATCAAATCATTCTCCACCGCAGCCTTATAGACAAAGCCAAAGCGAAATTGCAGCTCACAAGTAAGCCCCATCTCAAAGGCCAGCCGTTCGCCAGCACTATCCAATACTTTCTCACCCCATTGCGGATGCGAGCAGCAGGTATTGGTCCACAGGCCTCCACCATGATACTTATGCAAAGCCCGCTGCTGAATAAGCAGCTCCCCCGCATCATTAAACACAAAGACCGAAAAGGCCCGATGCAGCTGTCCCTGAATATGCGCTTCCAGCTTATCCATTAGCCCGAGAGCCTGATCATGCTGATCTACCAATATGACTTTATTTCTTTCCAAACCTTCTCCAATTAGCAATTATCAAACAATTTTCCACTCCTTAACGCCCCCCAATCCGCCTACGATCAAAGCGCTTTTGAATCAATTTAAACACATAAACATTCAGTAAAAACTGGCTATAGCCATACACCGCATCCTCAATAGGGATGCTCAGCATACGAATCCCCAAGAAATCAGCAGGATTATAATTAACGATAGGCGAAGCAATCCCCGTCCCTGTTAAAACCCCATTAACAGCAAAAAAACCAGGCATAAGAATCAAGTAGATCAAAGTAGCCTGCCCAAGCCATTCCCACTTCGCAATAAAATGCAGGTAGAATAAGCTCCCTAAGGTTACAATCACCGTCAGCAAGGTGTAGAGCTTATCTGGGTATAAAAAAGCAGTCACCAACAAAACAATCGCACTCACAAAAACAATAAGATTGTTAAAGGCATTGCTAAAGCTCAAGTCAAACAACTTGTCTAAGCAGAAATACGTAAAGACACAAGAAAACGGAATACAGAAGAAAAATAACCATTCCTCCAAGGGCAGGCCCGCCAAGACAAACCCGAGCGTATAATCGGTATTAAACCACCAGACCCCTAGCTTAGTAAACCAAATATCCCAAGCAATAAAAGGAATAGCCACCAAGCTGCTAGAACATAAGAAGACACCAAAATACCGATCAAAGCGCAGACGCTTATCAAAAGAGGCAACAAAGCAGATTAAGATCGTAAAGAAATTAATCAGGATATAGGTATAAGACTGTAACATTAGATTTACTTAAAATACATTTTAAAATATTTAATAGGCACCCATAAAAATCCAAAGCACTCCCCCTCATGCCGCCCCAAATGCTTATGATGCTGCTTATGCGCTCTTCGGATAGCCAACAAATAGGGATTTTTAGTGTCCGAAAGAACTTTCCCACGCTGATGAATAAAGATATCATGCACAAAAAAATAAGCCATCCCATAAAGCGTTATTCCCAGGCCAATATAAAAGAGGTAACTATAGTCTTGCTCCAGCCCAAAATATAGCAATGCAATTGCAGGAGCTGAAAAAATCAGGAAGAACAAGTCATTCCGCTCCAAAGGTCCCACCGTGCTATGATCATGATGATCCCTATGCAAGGACCACAGAAAGCCATGCATAATATATTTATGAATAAGCCAAGTAGCTCCCTCCATAAAGAAGAAGACCAGGAAAACAAGCAGTACATTCATAGCATTAATTATTTGTGAAACCTATCCATTAAAACCTGCTGCCTAAAATCAAAAATTTCCTGCAACTTACTCTTCACAAAGACCACATGCGCTAGCCTACCTAAAAAGCCCATAGGCAGCTCATAGTCCACCGTATCTTTAACCAAAACCCCTTGAGCATTAGGAATAAACTCATGAAAATGATTCCAATACTTATAGGGCCCACTTTCTTGAAAATCAGTAAAGCTGCGCAACACATCAACTTGGGTAATGCGAGTCGTCCATTTCAATGGAATGCCCAGCAAGGGAGCCACCGTATAGCTAATCTTCATCCCCTCATAAATCTCCACCTTATCCAGAGCCGAGCGCACGACAAAAGCCATGCTTTTCGGGGTAATCTCGGCCAGATTTGCAGGCGCAGAAAAAAAAGTCCAAGCATCTTCAATCGAGCAGGCCAGTTGTTGCTCCCTATACAATCTATAACGCATAATCAACGCTTTAAAATTTATAAAACATAGTTAAAATAGCACAGCAAACAGCAGTCTACCGCGCTTCGCAATTGCGTAACATATAATCAAAAACCAGCCCATAAATAGGCAAAGTATTTCCTACCTAAACATCCCAAATGCGGCAAGCACATGGCACAAGCCATTAGAGCAAAGCAGTTTTATAACGCAAGTAGCTCTTAAAAGCTACCATAGCCTTTTGCGAATTTGGTATACGAATTCGGTTTTGAAGAATCTGAGCAGAGCTGTTGGACTTAATCTTTTTAAAAAGACTGAAATAATATTTATACGCTAAATACACCCCAAACATAGCCGATTTAGGCAGTTTGCGAATGCCCAATAAAGCCTCCTTAAACTCCTTTTCTATCTCCTGCTCAATCTGAAACTTAACCCCATCATCAAAGCAGCCCATCTCAATATTTGGAAAATAACTACGTCCTAAAAGCTGATAATCATCCTTCAAATCCCTTAAGAAATTAACCTTCTGAAAGGCAGAACCTAACTTCCGAGCGTAAGGCTTAAGCAGCTCATACTGCACAGCATCCCCCTTAGTAAATACCTGTAGGCACATTAAGCCGACCACCTCGGCAGAGCCATATATATAAGTCTGATAGCTGTCAGCATTATAAGCAACAGGCTTCAGATCCATCTCCATGCTGTAGAGGAACTGCTCCACCAATTGCATATCAATATGGTAGGAATTAACAATATCCTGAAAGCTTTGCAAGATAGGATTCAAGGAAATACCCTCCTTAATAGCAGCGGTAGTCTCCAGTTTTAACCTAGTCAGCAGCCCCTGCTTGTCATAATCATGAAAGCTGTCGACAATCTCATCCGCCAGCCGCACATAACCATAGATGCCATAGATTGCAGGGCGAATAGCAGGACTCAAAGCAAGAATGCCCAATGAAAAGCTGGTACTATACTTCTGCGTAGCCCGCTTGCTTACATCCTGACAAAGTTCATCAAGAAGTCTTTTCATCTTATTTCAGCATTAGTTTAGAAAGTTCATTAGCCACTATTTTACCAGAAATAATAGCCGGCGGAACACCAGGACCTGGTACCGTAAGCTGTCCAGTATAGAATAGATTTTTGAGCTTCTTATTCTTGATCTTAGGTTTGAGCACCGCAGTCTGAGACAAGGTATTGGCTAAGCCATAGGCATTCCCTGCATACGCATTGTAGTCGGCTATAAAATCCTGCACACAGTAGCTGCGTTTGTAAACAATCTTATCTCCCAGATTTGCAATCCCGGTATGCTTCTCCACACGTTGCAGCATGGCCGCTAGGTATTTCTCCCGAATCGCCTCATCATCCGCAATCCCCGTAGCCAGCGGCATAAGTAGAAATAGATTCTCGGCCCCTTCAGGTGCAACCAAAGGATCCGTCTGAGAAGGACAGCAGGCATAAAACAAGGGCTGTTCAGGCCAGCGCTTATCGCCATAGATCGCATCAATATGAGGGTCCAGCTCATGCTCAAAAAACAGAGTATGATGTTTCAAGGCAGGGATTTTAACCTGCAAGCCCAAATAATAAATCAGGCAGGAAGGCGCAAAAGTAAGCCCCTCCCAATAGGCGTCCTTATAATTCCGATAAGCAGCAGGCAATAAGCTTTCAGCATGCTGATAATCAGCCGAGGCGATAACCCCGTCAAACGCAATAATTTGCCCATCAACCACTAATGAGCTAACCCTATCATCAGCAACATTAATATGCGTAACATTACGATCAAAGTGAAATACCGCCCCTTGCTGCTCTGCAACATGCTGCATAGCCAGCGCCAGTCGATGAAAGCCCCCCATCGGATACCAGGTCCCCAGGGCATAGCCACCGTAATTCATTAAGCTATAAAGTGCAGGCACTTTTTTCGGTGAAGCCCCCAAGAAGATAACCGGAAACTCCATTAGGGAGCGCAACTTAGGATTCCGAAAATAGCGCGCGACGTAGCTCCTGAAATTGCTCAATAAATCCAGCTTCAAGGCACTAAGTGCTATTTTAGGAGCAATAAACTCCAACCAATTGTAACAAGGCTTACGTACAAAATCTTGCATGCCCACCTCATACTTGTACTTCGCAGACTTCATAAAGCGATCGAACAGTTTCCCAGCCCCCGCCTCCGTCTCTTCAAATAACTGCCTCAACGCAGACATATCCGCAGGAACCATAAGCTTCTCCCCTGCAAATACAATCTCAAACTGCGGATCAAGCGGAACCAGCTGGTAAAAATCAGAAGACCTGACAGCAAAATCTTGGAAAAATCCTTCGATAATATCAGGCATCCAGTACCAGCTAGGCCCCATATCAAAGACAAAGCCTTCCGAAGTCCTAAACTGTCGCGCCCGACCACCGGGCTGCGAATGCTTCTCGAATACATGCACCTCATGCCCATCCTTAGCCAAATAAGCGGCCGCCGACATGCCTGAAAACCCAGATCCTATAATGGCAATTTTTTTCTTTCCCTTGTCCGCATTCATAATATACTGTTAGCAATCCCTTTCAGGCTATTAAAGCCGATTTAGATTCGATTTCGAGGCCTATCCAGGCCTTAAAATTAGAATAGAAACAAACTAAATAGACTTTATTTGGTTCACAAATATACTATTATAATTAATATATAGGATATAAATATACTATTATTGGTTTTTTAATCGAATTAAAGGTTTAGATCTATAATAAATAATAGGAGTGTAGATTTTTTACTATATTTAAATAAAGCAATGCAGACTTTATACTGTCGCAAAAAGCAACTTGTATACGTTTAAAGCTTACAACCAATAAAGCTTATGAAAAATATCCTATTCGTACTGGCCCTAATACTAGCCACAACTGCCTGCAAGAAAACAGAAAAGCCCATAGACGGTACAGAATGTATTGACCAAATGATTATACGCTACAAAGCGGAGTTAACCTGCAAAAAGAATAGCCCATCCGAAACACATCTTTTTAGTGGGCTGTATAAGCAAGAAA
>JASLCA010000320.1 GCA_030146225.1 Sphingobacterium sp.
CAGCACTTATTAGTGGTGATCTTAATGGAAATGGTAAACTAGAGCTGGACGAGATCTGGAAGTATACCGCGGTATATACAATTACGCAGGCCGATATTAATGCTGGGCATATTATAAGCCAGGCTGTAGTGAAGGCCATAGATACAAGCAACAAAGAAGTATCTGACTTGTCAGGAACTACTGTTGAAACAGATGATCAAATAAGGATAGCGATCTGTACGTTGCCAAGTATTATAATTACTAAATCAGCAGACAAAAAAGAAGTCACTCAAGTAGGTGAAGAAATCCTATATACACTGAAGGTTAAGAATACAGGTAACACTGAGTTAATTGACGTGAATATAACGGATATCTTATTTAAAGGTTGGTCGCGTACATTGATCAGCTTAGCACCACAGGAAGAGTTAACACTAACCTTAAACTACATCGTAACAGATGAAGACTTTAAAAATGGACAGGTTAAGAATATTGCACACGCTGCAGGCAAAGACCAGCATCAGCGCGCAGTCAATAATAGCAGTGCAGAAGTAATTGTGCCCGTACGTTACCTAGATAAATTGTTTGTAAAGAAATCAACAACAAGCATACAGGTGGGCGAATTGGATGAGCAAATTGACTATGTGATTGTAGTTCGGAATGATGGAAATCAAGCCTTAAGCAATGTAGTTATAGATGATCCATTAACCAACTTAAATAAAACGATTAATAGCCTAGCTGCAGGAGAAGAGGTAAGTCTTAACACGAGTTATAAATTGACAGTGGAAGATTTGAGAAAGACTAGCATAGACAATATTGTTAACGTGAGCGCCAAAAATCCGCAAGGACAAGAGGTTAACGGTAAAGATGAAGTTAGTGTGAAAGTTGTGCCTGTAGACAAATTCAAAATACCAAATGTGTTTACTCCTAATGGGGACGGAACAAATGATCATTTTGAAATTATCGGAATCGAATTATTAGATCAGATAGAAGTAACGATTATCAATAGATGGGGGAATGAAGTCTACAAGAATGCCAATTACAAGAACGATTGGGCAGGTGAGGGGCTTACTAATGGTACCTATTACTACATGATCAATACAGTTCGGGATGGTGTGAAAAAGCAATACAAAGGTTGGGTATTAATCAAGAAGTAAGTTAAAAGCGAATCATTAAAAATCTATCACAATGAAAAAGGGGGCCATATTAGGGATGTTATTTTTGCTGTACATAACCAAAGGTTATGCACAGCAAAACATCCAGTTTTCACAATATATATTTAATAGTCTAAGTGTTAACCCTGCCTATGCAGGCTATAAAGAAGAGTGGTTTGCACAAGTAGGCTTAAGGAGCCAATGGACAGGCTGGAAGGGAGCCCCAAAGACGGGCTTGCTATCTGTTGATGGCGTATTAGATCCTGTAAATCGACGTCATGGCGTCGGCTTGCAGATGATAAGCGATAAATTGGGAGCGCAGACTGCGACGTCTATTTATGCTAATTATGCACTGCGACTTCAATTAGACGATGAAGACACGCAACGTTTAAGTTTAGGAGTAGCTGCAGGCGTTACCACCTATGGCTTAGATGGAAGCATGCTGGATCCCAATAATCCGAATGATCCCAATCTCCCAGAAGGCATGATTTCAAAGTGGAAGCCGGACATTCGATTGGGCATCTATTATGCAAGTGCAAGCTGGTATGCCGGGGTCTCAGTGCAAGACTTCTTTGCTGGCAATGATGGGAATGAAGACTATGTCTTTGATAACCTCGCCACCGAAAGTTTATACCGTAAAGTAAATGGGTATTTTATGGCGGGCGCACTGATAAATCTTGACCAAGGCTTTGCATTGCGACCAAGTCTATTAGTTAAAGATGACTTTAAAGGACCGACCTCCTTAGACATTAATGCCATGTTTATCTTTCAGGATCGCTTGTGGTTAGGTGGTGGTTATAGAACCCGGAGTCGAATTTTTAACCGAGAATATGTAGACAAGTCTGCAGCCAAATTAAGCTCGCGAAATGCCGCAGTGGCAATCGCACAATTTTATATTAACCCTCGATTTCGAATAGGCTATTCCTATGACATCATGTTAAACAAGATGAGTGGGCATCAAAATGGGAGTCATGAAGTTACCCTGGGCGTAACATTCGGCAAGTCAGTCGTAAAATTGTTGAATCCAAGATACTTTTAGGGCTTAGCACAATTTTTAAAATTATGAAGAAGATGTTTGTATTTAAAAATAAAATGTTGCCATTAATGCTGCTAATGGCAAGCCTATCCACAAGCCTTTATGGTCAGGAACAGCCTAATATGCGAGCTCGAGCAAATCAATATTTTGCACTGGGGGAGTATGCAAGAGCCGCAGCAATTTATGAAAAGCTCGTAGACAAGAAAAAACTAAAAACAGTTGATCTTGAAAACTTAGCTGCATGTTACCAGCATATTAACCAGTACGAGCAAGCCGAAAACTGGTATGTACGTGCCTTACAGCAGGGAGATTACCAAGCTTTGTCACAATGGAATTATGCCCTAGTACTCAAGCAAAATGGAAAATACGATGCAGCGAAATCACAATTTCAAAGTTATGGGGATAAGCATGGTCAATCCGATCTGGTAGCCTTAGAAATAGCTGGAGCAGACTCGGCATTAATATGGCTCGCCAATCCCCAAGCCATACAAATTAAGAACGAAAGACAATTGAATACGCCGACCGCCCAATTTGCAGCTTACCCGCTAAATAATAGGCAAGTAATCTATACAGCAGAGCCAGAAAATGAAGGGATTAAACGAAGCGGAATGACAGGGAACGCATTTTTAAAATTGTTTACCGCAACGATAGGGACTGACAATATAACATTAGCAGAATCGTCCATGCAGTCCAATGAAATTAACGATGCGCCCTATCATGTAGGGCCAGTCACAGTTAGTGCATCTGGAGATAAGATGTTTGTGACGCGGACATATCCAGGCAAGGAAAATGAAAGATTTAAAAAGGACGGCTTACGCTTTAAGAAGCAGAATCTAGAGCTTATAATTTATACACGCGAAGGAGACAATTGGAAGGGAACCCCATTCCCATACAATAATGTAAAGCAGTACTCCTTGGGACATGCCAGCATAAGTGATGATGGAAAAACATTATACTTTGCCTCAGATATGCCAGGCGGAATTGGGGGAGTTGATATATGGTCAAGTGTACTTG
>JASLCA010000043.1 GCA_030146225.1 Sphingobacterium sp.
GTACACGTGAAGGCACGACTGGATCAACTTCTACAAGAGGAAATACCGTTGGTACACGTGAAGGCACGACTGGATCAACTTCTACAAGAGGAAATACCGTTAGTACACGTGAAGGCACGACTGGAACAACTGCTACAAGAGGAAATACCGTTGGTACACGTGAAGGCACGACTGGAACAACTGCTACACGAGGCAGTTCAAGTACTAGAGGATCTGCAATTGGCAACAGTTCATCTTCAAATCCGAGCAACACGATGGAAAGTCGCAGATCAAGTACAGGTAGTAGCAGCTCAAGCAGAGGTGCCATGGAAGCCAGCAGATCTAATTCTTCTGGCAGTAGCGCAGCTGCAACAAGGACTGTAGGCCAGTCAAGTCGGGGTAGCGCGCAGCAGGCGCCTGCTCAGATTGAGCGTAGCAGCAGTGCTACGCGTGGAGAGGCTAGCAGCTCAAGAGGAAACAGTTCTAGCGCTGGGGAAAGAAGAACCCGCTAGTCTAAGCGTAGCACTCCTAATAAAATATAACAAGCAGCCTATGTGGTAGATATACCCTTAGGCTGCTTTTGTTTTTCTCTAAATATCCACTTTAAGCCAACAATTTCTTAACTTCAACTGTTATTTCCATGAACATACTACACGAAGATGGCAAAACTAAGGTCTATTCTTGATAATGATTTCTATAAGTTCACCATGCAGTATGCCGTGGTGAAATTATTTCCAAGGGCGCAAGCGAAGTATCAATTTATAAATCGGGGAGCTCATAAATTCCCGGATGGCTTTGCCGAAAAATTACGGGCTGCCATTGCTGAGATGGCCAATCTCAAGCTTTCTAAAGAGGAGAAGAGCTATTTCGCGGCTAAATGCCCCTATATTGATCCCACTTATTTTGATTTTTTAGAAGGGTATCGCTACGATCCTCAGGAGGTGGATATCATACAGGAAGGCAGTGAGCTTAGCGTTTCCATAGCGGGCTTTTGGTATAGAACGATATTATGGGAGGTTCCGATTATGTCTTTAATCTGTGAGCTCTACTATGAAATAAAAGGCGAGGCCCGCATTGACGATGCTGCGGTTTGTCAGATTGTAAAGGACAAGATGCAGAAGTATGATAAGCTTCAGATCACTATAGCGGATTTTGGTACGCGTAGACGTCATTCTTATGCGGTGCATGATTTGGTTATAGAGACTTTGAAGAATAATCCTTCAAAAACCTTTATTGGGACCAGTAATGTGCATTTCGCAATGAAGTACCAGACTACCCCTATTGGTACGCATGCCCATGAATGGTTTATGTTTCACGCTGCAAAGTATGGATATAAAATGGCCAACCTGCTGGGCTTGGAGAACTGGTCTGATGTATATCGGGGAGATTTAGGCATTGCGCTTTCAGATACCTATACCACGGAAGTCTTCTTTAAGCAGTTTGACAAGAAGCTGACTAAGCTGTTTGATGGGGTGCGCCATGATAGTGGGGATGCGGTAGAGTTTGCAGCGCTGACGATTGCACATTATGAGCGCAAAGGTATTGATCCACGTTCCAAGACGATTATATTTTCGGATGGCTTGGATTATGATAAGGTCGAAACGATTGTACGATTTTGTGAAGGCAAGATTGGACATTCCTTTGGGATTGGCACAGACTTTACCAATGATGTGGGCTTGGCACGCATGAATATTGTATTAAAGATGGTGGAGGCCAAGCCTGAGGATGGTGATTGGACGCCGGTCATAAAGCTTTCCGATGAGCCGAATAAGCATACGGGGAAGCTTGAAGAAATAACTATTGCAAAGGAAATTCTTAATATAAAAGATTAATGGAGAGAGATGTGTATGGAGAGGCCTTATATGATTATCAACAATTAAAAGAGCTGCCTGAACCCTTACTGCTACATAGTAGTTATGGTGATATAGAAGAAATGCCAGTGGAGGTTTTCTTTAGGGATGCCGATGAATTTCCAGAATTGGAGCATATTGCCTTAGCGCTCTGTGATGGAACGGTGCTGGACGTGGGCGCAGGGGTAGGGAGTCATGCGCTTTACCTCCAAGAAAAAGGATTTGAAGTGGATGCCTTGGAGATTTCCAGCAGTGCCTGTGCGATTATGGCAAAGCGAGGCGTACAGCATGTACTGCAAGGGGACTTCTTTACCCATGTGGGCAAGCAGTACGATACCCTGCTATTCCTAATGAATGGGATAGGTCTTGCTGGGACATTAGATGGCTTCCGCAGTCTATTGCGGCATAGCAAAAGCCTGCTGTCTGTACGTGGGCAATTGATTTTTGACTCTTCTGACATATCCTACTTGTATGATGAGTATAGGATACCCAAGCCAGAGGCTAATTATTTAGGGGAGATCGGTTTTCAATATGCCTACAAAGGTCATTTAGGGGAGCCTTTCAGTTGGTTGTATATTGATCAGCAGACCTTAATTGCTATTGCACGCGAAGAAAACTGGGTCGTACAGATTCTCTTTGAAGATGGAGAAGATCAATACCTAGTGCGTATGGAGCCGCGTGAAACTGTTAACGATTAATCGTTAACAGTTAGTTCCCCGCGGATTTCTTTTTCTATCCAATAGGCCACAGACTCTTGGTCTGTAAAATGCCCTTGAAGGTACATTAGCTTAGCAACAGCAGCTTCAAAGGTCATGTCGTAGCCATTGAGCACGCCTAGTGCTTTAAGGCCCTGTGAGGTTTCGTAGCGTCCAAGTTCTACGGAGCCTACCTTGCACTGGGATATATCCAATATGTTTTTTCCATTCTGAATAGCCTCACTTATCAAGTTAATAAACCATTCGTCGGTCATCGTATTGCCCGAGCCGAAGGTTTCCATAATAATGCTCCGTGCACTACAGTTTAGTACGGCTTTGATGGTGGCCTCATTAATGCCTGGGAATAGCTTCAAAACTGCTACTTGATCGTCGATCTTGGTATGCATAATAAACTCCTTATCGGTATTGTCCAAAAGGGCTTCCCGATTGTAGTTAATATGTATGCCTGCTTCTGCTAATACAGGGTAGTTGGGCGAGCGGAATGCCTCAAACTTGGCCGAATTGTATTTAAAGGAACGATTCCCACGGAATAGTTTGTTGTCAAAGAGTATACATACCTCCTGTATAATGGACTTGCCATTCTCCTTTGCGGAGGCAATCTCCAAGGCTGTCATAATATTCTCCCGAGCGTCGGTACGAATTTCGCCTATAGGCAATTGTGAGCCGGACAGGATAACAGGCTTTTGTAAGCCCTCCAACATAAAGCTGAGGATGGAGGCGGAGAAAGACATGGTATCTGAGCCATGTAAAATCACAAAGCCATCGTAATGCGCATAATTATCTTTAATAATTTGCGCCATTTCTACCCATACTGAAGGCTTCATATTTGAAGAATCAATAATTGGGGTAAAGGAATGCACGGTTAACTTGTAGTTCAGGCGTCTTAAATCAGGCAGGTTGTCAGCGATAAGCTCAAAGTCAAAGGGTACGAAGGTGCCCGTTTCCGGGTCTTGCACCATGCCAATAGTGCCTCCTGTATAGATAATAAATATGTTCTCCATCTTGTGTTTTTAAATTCCAAAAATGCGCATGGCATTCTTTGTGCTGATGTTTGCTAGCTCTTCTATGCTTATTTCATGCAGATCCGCTACCTTCTCTGCGATATGGTATAGGTAGCTGCTTTCATTCTCCTTGCCGCGATATGGACTTGGGGCTAGGTAGGGGGCATCGGTTTCTAATACAATATGTTGCAGATCGATCTCCTTGACCACCAGGTCTAGTCCAGCCTTTTTAAAGGTAACCACACCACCAATTCCCAGGGCAAAGCCAAGATCAATTGCCTTATGCGCCTGTTCAAGCGTTCCGGTAAAGCAGTGTAAGACGCCAAAAAGCTTGTCATCTTTTAAGGCTTCTAGCAGTTCAAAGAGTTCATCAAAAGCCGCTCTGCAATGTATGTCAATAGGTAGGCCTAGGGATTTTGCCCAAGACACCTGTATCTTGAAAGCCTCTTGCTGAAGGGCTAGGGTCGTCTTGTCCCAATAGAGGTCAAGCCCAATCTCACCAATAGCATATACCTTATGTTCTCCTAGGGCTTTTTCAATAAGAGCGAGTTCACTTTTATAATTTTCCTTAACAGAGCAAGGGTGTAGGCCTAGCATGGGAAAGCAGTATTCCGGATAGGCTGCAACCGTATCCATTACAGGCTTTATAGAGGCACTGTCCACATTGGGAAGAAACAGCCTTTTAATCTGCTTGTCTAAGCAGCGTTGTACTTGTTCTTGCAGTTTTTCGGTGCCAGCATGGTAATAGATATGCGTATGTGTATCGGTAAGGATGTAGGGTTCAGTGAGCATAAACGACTAATAATGGAGCTAAATTTAATGATTTGGTATTAGAAGACCTAATCGAACACAAAAAAACGCGAGATTATTAATAATCTCGCGTTTTCATTGCTAATATTTCAGCTTTCTTATTTCTTTATTGCAGCCGAATCTGCTGGCAATGGTGCTACTGCATCAGATTTTGGTCCAGCAATAATGTCCACTAACTCAACTTCGAATACTAAAGGTGCATATGGAGGGATAGTACCACCACCACGTTCTCCATATCCTAATGTAGAAGGAATTAAGAAAGTAGCTTTACCACCTTTGTTTAATAATTGTAAGCCTTCAGTCCATCCTTGGATAACTGGGTCATGTCCTACGCGGAAACGGATAGGCTCATACTGACGCATTGGGTTAAAGGTATTATCCTTTTTAGCTGTTTCAGCATTGTTTGTGTCAAAGATTTTTCCGTTTACCAAAGTACCAGTGTAGTTTACTACAACAGTATCACCAACAACAGCTTTGTTGCCTTTACCTTCTTGGTTAACGATGTACTGTAGACCAGAAGCTGTTTTCTTAGGCTCTAGCTTTTTGTCAGCAACATACTTAGACAATTTACCTTCTTCTGCTTTCTTAAGACCTTCGATTTCAGCTTTGAAATACGTGTCGATCTGTGCGTAAAGCGCAGAGTCTGTTAGGTTTCCTTTTTTGAAATGCTTTCTAACTTTAATCTTGAATGTTACAAACTTATCCGCAAATTCTGGCTTTGGTTGACCTGATTTTGCAGCCATTGTATCTAAGTTTAAACGGAATACAGCGCTATCGCCTTCACCTAAAAACTTAAACATAGAGTTGTAATCACCTGCATATAAACCTACTGAAGAGTCAGGAGCTATATTTACAATTTGAGGTAATCCAATGTCGTATGTACTTTGTAAAAGGGAGTCTTTACGGTCAGATGTAACAATCATATCCACCGATAATAAGTCACCAGCTACAGCTTTCTCAGCGCCAGCATCTTTTGCGATGTTATATTCAAGACCGCCATCTCCTTTTTTAAAATTTTGGCAAGCTGCAGTCGCTAACAAGGTGACAGCTGCCGATAGGAATAAAATTGATTTCTTCATTTTTTTGATGTAATCACTTAAGTTATTTTGTTAATATTTCTTTATACGCAGGTAAAATGGATTTGAACTTGCTCACCACTTCTGCAAGTGTTTGCGTAGAGCTTCCGCCTGATGCATTGCGATGTCCGCCTCCGTTAAAATGTTCTTTGCAGATCTCATTGCAAGGGATATCCCCTATAGAGCGCAAAGATAATTTAATTAATTCAGTTCTGTCTACAAATAAGCCTGCTAGGCGAATCCCTTTAATGGATAAGGCATAGTTGACTAAGCCTTCTGTATCTCCGGTGGACACTTGGAACTTGGCAAGATCTTCCTTAGATATTGCGAAAAGTGCCGTATTGTATTCCGGAATAACTTCTAAACAATTCAACAAGCAATAGCCTAGGAATTTTAAGCGGGTTTCTGTTGCACTATTATATACCTTTTCATGTATCTCCCAGTTTCTAGCACCTGCCTCAATAAGATTGGCTAGGATATGATGAACGGCAGGAGTCGTATTTCTAAAGCGGAAAGAGCCTGTGTCTGTCATAATACCCGTATATAAACAGGTTGCTATAGCTGCTGTAATCCCCTGTGGATCCTGATTGATTTCGGCTATAAAGGTATGTACGAGCTGTGCAGTGGCCGCAGCATTGGGATCCCATAAGCTTAAGTCTGCAAAGTTTTCTGGATCAAGGTGATGATCTATCATCCATTTTTGTCCAGGAGCCTTGCTAATAAGTGGTTCCAAGATGTTGGTACGGCTTAAGGCACTGTAATCTAAACAGAATACGATATCAGCTTCCTGCAAAAGTTTTTCAGCAACATCCGTGTGCTGTGGATATATGATAACCTTATCCCTGCCTGGCATCCAATCCAAAAAGGATGGGAAGTCAGAAGATAGCAATACTTCCACCTGATGGTTTTTTGCTTTAAGCCAATGATAAAGTCCTAATGCAGAGCCAAGTGCGTCCCCGTCGGGTTTGTGATGCGTAGTAATGACGATTCGCTTGGGCTCAGCTAATAAATGTATATTGTTTTCTCCTGTAAGCATAATTATTGTAAGACTGCAAACCTACTACAATTTTGTTATTTATTGAAATTTTTTGAAAGGTCAAAACAATTTTAACATTGTTTTGTATATCATTGACCCATCTAGTTTTTAAAAGCATATAACTTCTTGTCTCTCCGTATACATAGCAAAAAGTTCCCACTGTTATAATCTATTTTTCCATAGTAGAAACTAGGCATTGCCTCTATTGGAAACCCGCTTAATACGGATCCTTTTTCATCGAAGATATAGATGAGGTTGTTGGATCTGGCTGCAACCCCAATCAAGCTGCTGCTATTGCCTTGTTTGAAAAATTGCATTCTGTCTACCAGGTCCTGGGTAAAATTAAAGTTGAATTGAGGTAGGGTATCTAGTAAGTTGTAGGCTGCGAACTCCTTGCCATTTAATACATACAGGCTATTGTTGCTTGTATAGGGGTCAAAGGCGAGCATAGCCTTGCTATTCCACTTGCTTAGCTTACGCTTACTGGCTGTATTGAGGAAGTCTACCGCGTGCAGATTGCTTGTGCTGTCTAGGGCATACAGGGTAGGCTGCCCTTTACTGTTTTGTCTTATCGCAATCGGGTTGTTAAAATGTGCGTCGTAGATAATTTCCTCCTTAAGGAGTTTGCCTTGATGGTTAAATTGATAGAAATGACCATTTTCAGTGCCTAAAAACACCTGATTGTTGTGGACCTTTACCTCAAATAAGATACGTCCATCGATATTGGCGTCTTTCCAATTGTCCTGCATATTGCCATCCATATCATACACCAAGAGTTGTCTGCCAGCGGGCACAAAGATTAGCTGTTGGTTGTCTAGCAGAGCTAGCGTAGGTGAGCCTGTAGGTTGCTCAGGCATGCCAATAGAGAATCCGGGCAACGGCTTTCCTGCTGTAGAAAATCTATACAATCGTTTCTTATCCGTTACCAAGAGCAGCGAGCGATCCGGCAATTGTTGAACATCGCCCACGACACGTCCTGCAAATACAGTAGACCACATCTTCTTGCCGCTGGGGTGTATACCATGTATGCTATGATCCTGTTCTTGGATCAGAATAAACTTGCTGGTATCCGAATGTTCGAATACCCAAGGCTGGGTGATGGGGCGATTGTCAAAGCTGTAGGTCCACTCGGGAGTTGCGCCTAGTGCATTTTTACTTTTAAAGACGCCGTAAACATTGGACAAGAACTTGCCATTATTCCCGGCAATCTGAATAGACCAGGAGAAAAAGTCTTGATAGCCATATTCAGTCTTCTTGTTGTAAGCTGTAGCAAAGGCAGGCTTTAAGAGTTGACTTAGCAGGTGAGAAGATGTTCTCGTACGTAAGAAGTAGGTGATATTTGCTTCATTGCCTTGAATTTTTTCAAAATTTTTGAAGCCTAATGTTCCGACCAAGAGGTTGTTTTTTCGCCAGTCTCTGAGGTATTCTTGCAATACATGCTGGCTATTGGCCATAATAACTACATTTTCTACCTGTGTAAAGTAGGGCCGTGGAAATGATTTTAAGGGATCACCAAGCCAAGTATAAAGGATGTTGGACTGGTCAAATCGCATGATTGAATCTGCGGCATTGCTGGATAGCTTGGCTAGGCTACGTTTAGCTAGGTTTGCATCTGTGACCTTTAGAAAGAGCAATTCAGTCTGATTACTTTGTTCCACTACCGCAAACTCATTGGCAAAGAAGGCAGTCAGCTCCTGGGGGATTTCAAGGTTTTTCTCCTTTTTCACGCTCAGGTGCATGTTATTGACCTTCTCCCATTCTTTGCGCTTTTTAAAGAGTTGTTTTAAGTCTTCTTGAAAGCGCTCCTTATTACTCATGGAAAAGGAGATATAGGAGGCTGTGGTTTCAGGGAAGTAGTTGAAAAGCTCTTGCGTGGTCTTGGATTGATTGCTGAAAAGTTCTATATAATTCTCTTTCTTATGGGCTGTTTCGCTTTCCCCGCTCAGGATTAGTGCATCATTCTTGAAGTTTAGATTCCATGCTGATTGTCCACCCAGCTGATCGAAAAGGGAAATAACCTTGCCATACTTACTACGCATCATATGCTGCGCTATTGGGCCCACTTGATCATGCACAAAATATACACTCAGGGGCGTATTTCTGCTGTTGTTTTCAACAAAATAGTTAATCTGTTTTTTTTCCAACTTAGGCTGTTTGTCATCCAAGACCTGAAGGAGTATGCTTTTTGTTGGGGAGGCAAAGAAGATATCTTTGTAGTAAAGCAGGTGTATGCTAGAATCTTTTTGACCATAGCTTAAGCTATAAATGCTGCTGCCTAAGGTGTCCTGTTTGCTCGTCTTAAAGTTCTTCGGCAGACTATTGAGCAGGCTGTTTAACTCCTCTGGCTTTACTTTTTTAGTTACAGGGACTGTTATTAAGGAGGCAATCTTATCTTTATCAGGCTGAAAGGATAGATACATCTCAATATCAGTTACAAAGGGTTCTAAGCTCTTATTTCGCAGCAGTTCTGTCTTTAAGAAGGTTAACCGTTGGCTTTCTTCCTTGCCGAGCACAGCCTCGAATATCTCAAAATCCCTAAAGATATTATCGGTGGTTATATTGTTTTGAAAGGCCGTAATCAGGAAAGTCTCCTCCGACAAGAATGTCAAGGGTTTTAGGTTTTCTTTTTTTTCACCGTTTAAATCAGCGAAATAAAAGATTGAAGCTCCTATTACAGCAATAAATAATAGGACAGTGATTATTATCGTGTTTCTCATTTCGCACAAATCTGTATCAAAACCAAAATTATAAAATATCTTTAAAGGATATGCTAAAGCCTTGTTAAAATTAATAGATATAGGCTCTATTGGTTGATATGTTTTTAAGTAAAATGTGAAAATACAAAAATATAATCGTTTGTGTGGGATTGATTTTACACGAGGGCTTAGGGGATATGCCTAGTCTAGGGCTCAGCTAGGAGCCTCATCAGGAGCTTCCTGCTTTTATTTATTTGTAAGAAATGGTTTTTTTGTGCAGTAATTTTTATACATTTATAAGCGTAATTAAGTTTTAAGAAATTATTCTCTTATTATGAATAAACAAATTATACTAGCAGCATCATTCTTTGGGATATTCGCTGTTATATTAGGTGCATTTGGCGCGCATGGTTTAGAAGGCAAGGTGAGCATGGCTCAGCTTGAGACTTGGAAGACGGCAAACCAATATCATTTTTATCATACCTTGGCCTTGTTGTTTCTATCTACTTTCTCCAGAGCCAAAAATGCATCTATCCGTGTCTCATTTATCGCATTCAGCTTAGGGATCTTATTGTTTTCGGGCTCTTTGTATTTATTGAGTGTACGGGATTTAATAGGTTTAGCTGGCTTTAGTTTTTTAGGCCCTATTACGCCATTAGGAGGACTTTGTTTTATTGTAGGATGGGTAGGCTTGTTTATTGCAGCCTTGCGAAACCGTTCCTAGGTATGCATATTAATAGTATTCAAAAGCCATCATCTATTTAGCATGATGGCTTTTTCAATTTCTGCAATTCTATAATTTGGGATAGAGGGTGCAGACAAAATTTGTATTTTTGTTTTGTATGGAAGGATCATCCTTATTTAGTGCACAGCGGGAAACTTTGTTTGTCGAAGTTATTATCCCCCTCTTTATTGCCAAGACATATACTTACCGGGTTCCTGTGGAATGGACGGCGGAGGTAGCTGTGGGCAAGCGGGTAATCGTACAGTTTGGCCGCAACAAGATTTATGCTGCCATCGTTCATCATGTTTCCAAGGAAGCTCCATTAAACTATGAGGCCAAGTATATCTTGAATGTTATCGATGATACGGCGATTGTAGACAAGGAGCAGCTTGCCCTTTGGGAATGGATGGCCGAATACTATATGTGCTACCTAGGCGAAATTATGCAGGCCGCCTTGCCTGCGGCGCTAAAGATGGCTAGTGAAACAAAGATTGTTGCTTCTGGGA
>JASLCA010000333.1 GCA_030146225.1 Sphingobacterium sp.
CTAGTCTACTCTGACGTTGGATTAAAAAGGCGAATACAAAGACAATAACTAGGGTTAAGCCCAGGACAAGTAATACACTGGTTTGTTGAAAGCTGTAGAATAGAAATCCCCCGCCTACGAGGATAACAAAGAGGCGTGCAAGGCTGTTTTTACCAATAGCACGGTCCAGATTTTGGATCTCTTTTTTGGTCTGTTCTATATTTTGTTGATAGGTCTGGTATATCATGCCCTAAAAGTAAATAAAGGTTTGCAATTGCTGGTTGAAAAATGGGATTATTATTTGATTAAACGCTTTTTGCCTGCTGGGTTGGGCTTTTGTAGGGGTCTTAATTCTAATATCGTGATTCAGCAGGCTTGTGTATGCGCTACTTAACAAAAAAAGCAAAGTCACTTTCATGACCTTGCTTCCTATTGTTATTTGTTGTAAAGTGGGTTTGTTGTCTAGGTATTTCGTAAGACAGGCTCCAGGGTTTTTAGTTCTTGCTCGTTGAAGATGCGGTAATGCACTTTAAATGTTTTGCCAAGCGGACTCTCCAAAGAGAAGCCACCGGGGCCAAAGCCATCCAGCACATCTAAGGTAAAGTGTGCATGCTGCCAATATTCAAAGAGGTCTCTGTCCACCCAAAATTCAAAGCCTTCTGCATGACCGATAAGGGCATCATTAAGTCTTGGGAAGAAGCTCCCTTTCTCAAAGCATTGGGGCTGGGTGCCTTCGCAGCAGCCTCCTGCTTGATAGAACATTAACGCTCCATGTTTTTCTGCCAATGCTGAAATCAATTCCTTGGCTTTATCGCTTACTGATAATCGTTGTTCCATAGCCTTTTATTACAAATTGTCAGCCAAATCTTCTAGGACCTAAACTTTTTTTATTTCGCGGGTAATAACTAGTGAAAAACACTGCCCAAACTAGGTTTGAGCAGTGGGGCTTCCTTAAAAGAAGCCTAACTTTTCTTTGCTATAAGAAATTAACATGTTTTTTGTTTGACGGTAGTAATCCAACATCAGTTTATGGTTTTCACGACCGATCCCTGATTGTTTATAGCCACCAAATGGTGCCCCAGCAGGGTAGGAGTGGTATTGGTTTACCCATACGCGTCCAGACTGTATAGCGCGTGGAATCTGGTAAAGCTGATGTGCATCCCTCGTCCATACGCCGGCGCCTAGCCCGTAGATGGTGTCGTTGGCTATTGCAATAGCCTCCGCTTCATCCTTAAAGGTGGTTACGGCCAATACTGGGCCAAAGATTTCTTCTTGGAAGATACGCATCTTGTTGTGCCCTTTAAAGAGGGTAGGCTGAATGTAGTAACCATCCGCTAGGTCATCTCCAAGATGGTTTTCCTCGCCTCCGATTAGGAGTTCCGCACCTTCTTCTTTACCCAATTTAATGTAGGACATAATCTTGTCCTTTTGGATTTTGGAAGCCTGTGCTCCCATCATGGTGGTTGGATCTAATGGATCGCCAACCTTGATTTGTTTTACCCGTGCAATCACCTTCTCAATAAAGCGATCGTAGATATCTTCTTGTATCAATAGACGGGATGGGCAGGTACAGATCTCGCCTTGATTTAGGGCAAAGAGTACTGCGCCTTCAATGGCTTTGTCTAAGAAGGCATCATCCTGATCCATTACTGAACTAAAGAATATATTTGGGGATTTACCACCCAACTCTAAGGTTACGGGGATAATGTTTTCTGTAGCATACTGCATAACCATACGGCCTGTTGCAGTCGATCCAGTGAAGGCGGCTTTACCTACCTTGGGGTTAGCTACTAGCGCGCGTCCCAACTCGGATCCAAAGCCGTTGACTACGTTTAGCACGCCGGCTGGGATAAGATCTCCGATCAACTCCATTAAGACCATTATCGATACTGGGGTACTCTCTGCTGGCTTTAAGACAATACAGTTACCTGCTGCCAAGGCTGGGGCAATCTTCCAAACGGCCATTAGAATCGGAAAATTCCATGGGATAATTTGGGCCACTACGCCAATTGGCTCATGTATAATAATAGAAACGGTGTCTTTGTCAAGTTCGTTAATCGAGCCTTCTTCTGCTCGAATCACGCCTGCGAAATACCGGAAATGATCTATAGCTAGCGGGATGTCTGCATTTAAGGTTTCCCGAATTGCTTTTCCATTGTCTATCGTCTCTACGGCAGCGATGTAGGCTAGATTTTCTTCGATACGATCAGCTATGCGGTTTAGCATAATGCTACGCTCTGTAGGGGAAGTCTTGCTAAAGCTTTCAAAAGCTTTGCTAGCGGTGTCTACTGCTAAATCTATGTCTTCTTTGGTAGAATGAGCTGCTTGTGTAAACACCTTGCCGTCGGTAGGGGATATGTTGTCAAAATATTTTCCGAGAACAGGTGGCGTAAATTTACCGCCAATGTAGTTATCATAACGTTCTTTAAACGTTGGTTTTTTAGTTGTACTCATGGTTTCTTTATTTGTTAAAGTGTTTCTAAGCCTTACAAAGCTACTGGGCAGCGGCTTGGATTTATAGCATTATCCTGTCAAATTATAGCAGAATGTGTTCATAATCACTTTTGACAATCAGTTGTTTTAATTATATTTGGATAAACAGCCCCTGGGCCTAAAGCCGTATTTATGCAGCATAATCATCTATTGAAGGCTTTGCCTTCTGTACGTACAAAAGAATTGGAATGTCTGGTTGAAAATCGACGTGCCTACACCTTGCGGAAGTTTGAGTTGAGTATCTTCGATACCCACGAAGCACGTATGGATGTGCCTTTGCAATTCAATGATTTTGTTATTGCAAATATGATCAAAGGCAAGAAGGTGATGCATTTGCAGGAAAAAGTTTCCTTTGATTATTACCCCGGAGAAACACTTCTTCTACCCGCTCGAACACGGATGACAATTGACTTTCCAGATGCTCAGATGGATGCCCCTACACAGTGTACGGCGATTTCGGTTTCTAAGGATTTTATTGAGGAAGTGCAGCAGTATCTAAATGGCTACTATCCTAAGCAGCAGCCGGAGTTGAATTGGACATTTCAGATGGACAATTTCCACTTTAGTAATGATGCTGAACTCGAACGATTGACCAATCAGCTGTTTCAAATTAGCTTGAGTGGGGACTTACATAAGGAGGCCTTAGCAGACTTAGTACTGAAGGAATTGATGGTGCGTATTATGCAGAAGCAAGGCTTATTGGCTTTGCGTGAAAATACGGATAAAAACAACTCGGTCTTTGCCTTTCTGAAGACCTATATTCGGGAGAATATAGGTGAAAAGCTTTCCCTGGAAAAGTTATGTAAGCAGGCTGGAATGAGTAAAAGTACACTTTCTAGAGCTTTTAGGACTGAGTTTGGGCTGAGCCCAATGGAGTATGTAATCCGGGAACGACTGGCCTATTCTAAACGCGTCCTTGCGCAGTCTATGAGTGTAAAAATAGCCTGCTTTGCAGCAGGCTTTTCGGATATAAATTATTTTGTGCGCTTGTTTAGGCAGCGGGAGGGGATGACACCAGGTCATTATATCTTAAGTCTTTAAGGGACTTAGATTTTCATGGCTCTATCCAATTCACGCTTGCTTTCACGCTCTTTGATACTGTCTCTTTTGTCAAAATCTTTCTTGCCCTGTGCCAGAGCGATTTCTATTTTGGCAAAGCCGCGTTCACTGATAAAGATGCGTAATGGGACAATCGTATAGCCCTTTTCTTCACCCTTTTCGCGCAGCTTTTTCAATTCTCTTTTAGTCAATAAAAGCTTTCTTTCGCGCTTGGCTTCATGGTTGTAGAAGGAACCAAAAGAGTATTCGGCAATATGCATATTGCGGATATATAGCTCTCCATTGAGGAAGCCACAAAAGCTGTCATTAATATTTACCTTGCCTTCTCGAATAGATTTAATCTCTGTACCTAATAATTTTATGCCTGCCGTATACCGGTCTAATAAGTGATATTCAAAAGATGCTCTTTTGTTTTTTATATTTACGCTCGCTGCAATTCCCATTTTTAATCCTTAATGTACAAAAATAAGTATTTTAAAAGTTTATCGAACTTTTAATCCTAAACTATTGCTAATATCTTAACAATAATTTAATTTTAGATATTTATATGAATCAGCAATGATGGTAAATCAATTGAAGTTTTGTATGTTTGCAACGGTTTTTTTTGGGCTTAGTACGGTACAATAGTAGTTTTTAAGGGGTAGTTAATTTATCTTATTCATTGAATTAACGCCTTTTGAGGGGTAAAATTGTATTTTTTTATTTATTGTTTTACTTTTGACGATTATTGCTTTCGGGTCAAAAAGTAGAATGGCTCAATTTAATATAGTAATTTTATCATAATAGAATAGAAATACCTACAGCATGAGTAAGGGAAAGTTAAGTGAAAGAACGTCGAAGTTCCTGAAAAGAGAGCTTGAGCCAATTAAGGCTAATAATTTATACGCGTTTTTCAGACCAATCCAGTCGAAACAGGATACGGAAGTTATTATCGACGGAAAACGTGTTTTGATGTTCGGATCGAACTCATATCTGGGATTGACTACAGATGCACGTATTATTGAGGCCTCGCAAGATGCTTTGGCAAAATATGGCACTGGTTGTGCCGGCTCCCGTTTTCTGAATGGAACGTTGGATATACATGTTGAGCTCGAGGAAAAACTCGCAGCTTATGTAGGTAAAGAGGCTTCTGTCCTTTTTAGTACTGGTTTTCAGGCCAACTTGGGACCTTTGTCTTGTTTGACTGGTCGTAATGATTACATCTTATTGGATGAAAGAAATCACGCTTCTATTATTGATGGAAGTCGCTTGTCTTTCTCTAAAGTAATTAAGTATGCCCATAATGACATGGAGGACTTACGTGCTAAGATGTCTCGCCTGCCAGAAGAAAGTCTGAAGCTTATTGCTACAGATGGTATCTTCAGCATGGAAGGGGATATCGTAGATTTACCAGGTATGGTTAAGATTGCCGAAGAGTTTGATGCTGCTATCCTTTGTGATGATGCGCATAGCTTGGGGGTGATCGGTGAAAAAGGTGCAGGTACCGGAAGTCACTTTGGATTGACCGATCAGGTTGATTTGATTATGGGTACGTTCAGCAAGTCGCTTGCTTCGCTTGGAGGCTTTGTCGCTGCTGATGCCGATACCATTGAATACTTAAAACATAGTGCTCGTTCGTTAATGTTTAGTGCCAGTATGACGCCTGCTTCGGTAGCTTCTACTTTAAAGGCATTGGAAATTATTCAAACTGAGCCTGAGCATATTGAAAAGCTTTGGGCTAATACGCATTACGCGAAAAAGCTATTGCTTGAAAGTGGTTTTGATCTGGGTGCTACCGAAAGTCCTATTCTACCGATTTTCGTACGTAACAATGACAAGACTTACTACGTAACCAAGATGCTTCAAGATAACGGTGTGTTTGTAAACCCTGTGGTTGCTCCAGCAGTACCAGCAGAGGAATCTTTAATTCGCTTCTCGTTGATGGCTACTCACACTTTTGAGCAGATCGATGAGGCTGTTGAGAAGATGGCTAAGGTGTTTAAGACCGTTGAGGTTGAATCATTCATGAGTTAAGAAGATGATCGAAATTATTCCTGTTGAATCGAAAAAGCAGCTGTCAAAATTTATTGATTTCCCTCATGATTTGTATGCGGGAGATCCAAACTATGTGCCAGAGCTTTTCTTGGGACAACAGGATTTACTTTCACCTGATAAGCACCCCTTCTATGCGCATTCTTCGGCTCAGCCGTTTTTAGCTTATAGGGATGGGGTACTGGTAGGACGTATTTTGGCGATTTGGAATACCAATCACAATGCGTTTAACAAGCTTTCTGAAGGTCAATTTGGCTTCTTTGAATGTGTGAATGACCAGGAAGTCGCTAATGCGCTCCTCGCTAGCGCTGAAGCTTGGGTAAAGGAAAAAGGCGGGAATAAGTTGTTTGGTCCGATCAATTTGACGACCAATGATACTTGTGGCCTCTTGGTTGAGGGCTATGATAAGCCACCTATGGCCATGATGCCTTACAATCCACCTTATTATAAAGACTTGATCGCGAATGCGCAATTCGCTGAAAAGATGGATCTGCGTGCGTACTGGATAGCCACTAATCAGGCCAACCAGCGCTCGGTGCTTTTGCTGGATAAGCTAGAGCAACGATTGCAACGTTCGGGTATTACCCTGCGCGAAATCAACTTGAAGGATTTCAAGAATGAGGCTGCCAAGATTAAAGAGGTTTACAACAAGGCTTGGGACGATAATTTGGGCTTTGTGCCGATGACAGATGCTGAATTTGCGCATACGGCGAAGGATCTTAAGATGATCGTAAACCCGAAATTTTGCCTAGTAGCCGAAAAAGATAATAAACTCATCGGTTTTGCACTTGGCGTTCCGAATGTAAATGAAATTCAAATTAATATTAAACGCGGTCGCTTATTTCCTTTTGGCATCTTTAAGCTCCTCTTTGGACTGAAAAAAATCAAGACCCTTCGGGTGTTGATGCTGGGCGTACTGGACGATTATAGGAAGATGGGGATTGAAGCCTGTCTTTATGGTCGTATTATCAAAAATGCGGTTCCAGAGGGTATAGTAGGAGCGGAGTGTTCGTGGATGTTGGATAGTAACTATATGATGAACCATGCTATCGAACAAATTAACGGAGAGTTTTATAAGCGTTATCGTCTGTACGAGAAAGCAATATGAACAAAAAGTTATTAGTAACTGGAGCTAGCGGCTTTGTCGGCTTTCATTTACTCGAAAAAGCTGCATCAGCTGGATTTGAAATTCATGCTGCTGTACGCAAGTCTAGCAATATTAAAGAGATTTCTCCCTTTGTCAGCAAGTTTGTCTATCCGGATTTTGAGGATAGCACAAGCCTCCTTAACTTATTTCAAGAAGAAGCATATGATTATGTGATTCATGCCGCCGCAATGACTAAAGCAAAGTCGGAAGAGGCCATGTTTCACGTGAATGTAAACTATACCGAGCTGCTATTGGATGCTGCCTTTAAGGCAACGGTACCCCCAAGGCGTTTTGTCTTTGTGAGTAGCCTAGCTGCGCTAGGACCAATTGGCTACGCGGATGGTTTTTTAAAGGATGATTCCCCTTATCATCCAGTGACCGTTTATGGACGTAGCAAACAGGCTGCTGAGCAGATGATTAGGCGTAAGTTTGGAGACAAACCGATCAGTATTGTGCGTCCAACAGCCGTCTACGGCCCTCGAGAGAAGGATTTATTTATCCTTTTTGATACCATGAATAAAGGATTAGATGTCTATATTGGGAAGAATCCGCAGAAACTTTCTTTTATCTATGTGCTGGATGTGGTAAGTGCTTTGTTAAAGGCTTGCGTTAATCCTCAAAATGGTTTAACTGCCTTTAATATTACTGACGGGAACGTTTACTCGCGGTATGCAATGGCCGAAATCTTTAAGCGTACCTTAAATAAAAAACCTTTACGGGTACATGTGTGTTATAGCTTTGTCAAGCAGATCGCCAAGATCTCTGAATGGCTTTATAAAAGCTCGCAAAAAACACCAGTGCTGTACCCAGAACGTTTGAATGAATTGACTGCTGAGAATTGGAGCTGTGATATAAGCGCAGCTCGACAATCGTTGGGCTTTTCACCGCAGTATGATTTGGAGAGTGGTTTGAAAGAGAGTTTGCTTTGGTATAAACGTAATAATTGGTTTTAATAGCATTAAAATGAGTCAAGAGATTAATCA
>JASLCA010000346.1 GCA_030146225.1 Sphingobacterium sp.
AGCGTATAAGCGTTTCAGCAAAGCAGCGGATGTTAATCCTAAGCACCTATAATGAAAGCAGCAAAGAAGGCAAGATTATAACAATTCCAATAGAGATCCTAGGCATAGGCGGCTTAACAAGCAACCCAGCCTACATTACAAGCTATGGCGGATTTGGAAGAATCACGGCATTTGGTATTCAAATATAACGTAAAAAGAACGATGAGCAATAAAACTAAACTAGGCTTTCTATTAGCCCTAAGCCTTTTAGGCATGCAGCGCCTAACAGCCCAAGAACAACAAAGCTTTACCTTATTAGGGGAGACCAGCAAGGTCCACGATGGCAAGAAGCTGATGCTTTCCGTACGCGCAAACAATCAGATGATACGGGACTCAGCGATTGTAAAAGATGGCAAGTTCCAGCTTTCAGCACCCTTGTCAGGACCCAGCCAAGTGCGCTTGGATTTAAAGCATGCTGAGCCCAGCAGCCAAGATAGCTACAACCTCTACATCGAGAAGGGAAGCGTGAAACTAGTCTTTACAGACTCTCTAAAGCATGCACAGGTACAGGGAAATGCACTAGCCGAATCCTATGTCAGCTACAATGCGCTCTTTGCGAAGCACGATGCAATCTTTAAGAGCTTAGATGCCAAGTGGAATGCTGCCACCGCAGCCCAGAAGCAAGATGAATCCTTTGTAGCAAGCCTGCGTTCCGCACATGAACCCGTTATGGCGGAAAAGCGTGCACTGCAACGTAAATATATAGTTGCGCATCCAGCATCCTACATGAGTATCCTAGCGCTTGCTGAAATCAGTGGTTCTTCGATAGATGTAGCAGAAGCCGAGCCACTCTATGCAGGCCTTTCAGCGTCCATTAAGGCGACCAAAGCTGGACAGAGCTTTGCAGCGAAGCTGGCCAAAGCCAAGCAAACCGCAGTAGGCGTGATGGCCCCAGATTTCACACAGCAGGATGTAGCTGGCAAGCCTGTAAAGCTATCAGACTTTAGAGGGCAGTATGTATTACTAGACTTTTGGGCCTCATGGTGTGGACCATGCCGCACAGAAAACCCAAATGTGGTTGCCGCATTTCACAAATACAAGGACAAGAAGTTTACAGTATTAGGGGTGAGCTTAGACAATGAGAAGCAGAAGGAAAACTGGATTCGGGCCATAGAATCAGATCAGCTTACTTGGACCCAATTGTCAGACTTGAAGGGCTGGCAAAATGAAGTTGCGCAGCTGTATGGCATTAGCTCCATCCCTAAGAACTACCTGATAGATCCAACAGGCAAGATAATAGCCATTAATCTACGCGGAGCAGACTTAGACAAGCAGCTTGCAGAATTTATTAAATAAGCCAAGGCGCTAAATCGAGTACCATGATAAAAACAATATCAAAACTAATCATAGGGAGTGGCATGCTCCTTATGATATTGACCCAAGTGGCCATTGCACAAGGGATAAACTTTCAGGACAATTTAGAAGCCGCCCTAAAGCAAGCAAAGCAAGAGAACAAGCTTGTCTTTGTGGATTTCTATACCTCATGGTGTGGCCCATGCAAGGCTATGGCAGCCGATGTATTTCCACAAGCTGAGGTAGGAGCATACTTTAACAAGGAGTTTGTGAGCGTAAAGATCCAATGTGATGATACAGGCTATGGCGTAGCCTTAGGCAAGCAGTACAAGATAGCGGCCTATCCGACGCTGATGTTCTTAGATGCCCAAGGCGAGACCGTACATTCCGTAGCAGGAGGCCTAAGCCCGAAAGGATTAATTGAGCTGGGCAAGACCGCCTTAGATCCAAGTAAAAATCAACTTGCAATGGTCAAGCAGTGGGATGCTGGCAATCGGGAGCCAGCCTTTATGCAGCGGTACTTTCAAACCCTGATGCGGTCCTACCGTGCAGAAAAGGCACAAGCGGACTTTGAAGCCTACTTTAAGCAGCTTGCAAAAGCAGAAAAGGCGAGTAAAAAGACCTTTGATTTAATGCAAGTCGTTAAGGTAGGACCCTTCACGAGCAGCTTTGACTATATGGAAGCCAACAAGGCGGATTATTACAAGAGCGTGGGCAGCAGCTTAGTCGACAGCACCATCGCAACAAGCTACCTTTGGTATTTAAAAGGCTTACATTCAGAAGCAGGGTATAGCAATGATAAAACCGCCTTTAATGCCAAGATGCAGGCCTTTAAAGCCAAGGAATACCCATACTATGCAGAGTATGCAGCATTTTATGAAGTTTACGACTTTAAGGATGCCAATGGCAAGGATGACGTTCAGCTCTATATGGATCGCGGGACAGCATTTTTGCAGCGCTACGGAAAACAAAATGATGCCTACACGATATCCTTAGCAAGCCTACTGGGCAACCTCTCATTTGGCAAGGACAAGAGTCTAGCAGGTCTACAGTGGATGGAAGACTTGCTCGCCCGCAATAGGGATCCAAGATACTTAAACACGTATATGTACCTGCTATGGCGCAATTTTCACTTTGATAAAGCGCTACAAGTCGGACAAGAAATCAAGGCAAATCAAGTACAGGCGCAAAAGCCCACACAAGATATTGACAAGCAAATCGAAATGGTTAACGGCTTAAAAGTTAAGTATGGAAGCTAAGGTGTAAGAGTATCTACCTAAATAAAACCGCTTAAAGCAGCTAGAATTGTCCAACAGGACAGATACTAGCTGCTTTTTTTGTGATTCAAATATGTATATGAATTTCGTGAAGCGAATAATATTTATTGGTAATCAGTAAATTAAGGTCTATATATTTATGGGCGTGATAAAATATACCACATTGGTTAAGTCTCAAGGTGACAATAAGTTTATGGTTAAAATAATTTCAACTAAAACATTGATTAATAGTGATTTGTCCTATTTGAAGGATCATTTTGTTTTCTTATTTTCGCTCTAAAGGGGTAGCTATCTAACCAGAGTTGACCTAAATTATAAAGAAGCCATCCCTATAGATTCAATGAACTAAGATTTCATTGCAGAGTGATTTAACCAATTTTTTGAAATTATGAAAAAAAGAACCCTATTCTTTATTTTTATTTTATCCTATTGTTCTGCACAGGCGCAGATCGCCATTGGAGCAGTAAGTCCACATGCTTCGGCAGCGCTTGACATTACTTCTCATAGCAAGGGCCTGCTCATTCCTAGGGTAGTACTCAAGAGCCTCCATGATCAAGTTACTATTCCATCCCCAGCGCATTCCATGCTTGTATTCAGTATACAAGACATCGGGGATCAAAAGGGTCCAGGCTATTACTGGTGGAATAGGCAAAGCCTAAGCTGGCGAAGATTAATAGACGATAGTGCTAATTCAGGAATTAGCTGGGAATTAGCAGGCAATGCTGGAACGCAAGCAGGCTTACAGTTTATCGGCACAACGGACAATGTAGATTTAGCATTTAAGCGCAATAAAGAAGTCGCAGGCTTGCTCAATGAAAGTAAACGCAATACCTCCTTTGGAGTAAACAGCCAAGTAGGGCTACTCACTACAACAATTGACAATACAGCTATAGGCTTTAATAGCCTATCCAGCTTATCCAAGCCCGGATCTACAGGCTATAAAAATACAGCTTTAGGCTCCAATTCATTAGTAAGTAACACAAAGGGATTTGGGAATGTAGCCCTAGGCTTCTACAGCCTGTTAAGCAATAAAGAAGGCTACCACAATGTAGCCATCGGCAACTCGGCACTTAAAAACGCAGAGTCAAGGACCAATGTAGCCATAGGAAACGCTGCACAAGAACAAAATACTACAGGCTTTGATAATACATCAGTAGGCAATAATGCACTAACTGCAAATCAAACAGGAGATTACAATACTGCAATCGGTGCAAATTCAGGGCCTAAAATAGAAAATTTGTCAAATACCTTATCATTAGGTTTTCAGGCCTTAGTAACAGAGTCTAATATGGTACGTATAGGCAATTTCAAGATTAAGAAGATAGAGATGCAGGTGCCTATAAACTTCACTTCAGATCGTAGAGTAAAGGAGCAGATCACCAGCTTAGCATTGGGGCTGGACTTTATGAATAAGCTACGGCCAGTAGCCTATCAACGGATAGATACGGATAAACCTCAGAAAGAGTGGGGACTAATAGCCCAAGAATTGCAACAGACTTTACAAGAGGTTTATTATACAGATGCAGGGATAGTGCAAGAGGATGGAAGCAGCGAGCACATGCTATCGATCCGATATACAGACCTTATCGCACCCATGATTAAAGCCATACAAGAGTTGTCTGCGCGCAATTTAGCACTTGAAAAACGAGTAGAGCAGCAAAGACAACGCTCCTTGCAATTGGAAACCGAAGTCCACAGCCTTAAGAAATGGTTTGATGAGCAGCAGAAAGCTTTAGCGCGATAGACATTAAGCTCCGATAGGTTCAGGAACTCAGATAGATGCGTATAGTTTTTATGCATAAATTTTTGAGAATTATCGAAATTCAATTATATTTACCGACTGAAAGCTATAATTAACTATGTAGTAGCTTGTTATGTATTTTATTTTAACTTTTTATTATTAAACGAATAGTTAAGATACGCGGGATAAGCGGCTTGTGTTTTTTCGTTGTTTGAACATTTATCTCAATGTGACTTTATAAATTATCAAATCAATTAACATCATGAGAAACCTTAAAGAAGTATTGATTCCCTTTCGATGAAGCTTTTATTGGTCTAAAAATAAAGCCATTGCCTATGGCATCAATCTTTAAGTTAAACAAATTCATCTTTGTTTAACGATAAATTACAAATCTTATGAAATGATAATTCGCTTGCTTGTTTACTATAAAACATAGGCTAAGCAAGCCAAAGCGATGCTAACCTTAGCATTATGTTAAAAGTTAATGTGCTAGTCACATGTATATGTATTAGTTTTTGCGCAAATGCGCAAGTTGGGATAGGCACTGATCTTCCTGACAAATCAGCTGCGCTAGATATTCGAGCTGATAATTTAGGACTGCTGATTCCAAGAGTATCGCTGCTGGGTAAAGACGATATAATCACCATTCTTTCTCCAGCAAACTCCCTTATCGTTTACAACCTAGAAAGTGCAGGTACGCTAAGCCCAGGTTATCATTATTGGGATGCCGATCAGCAGGCCTGGATTCGGCTTTTAGATTCAGAAACTGTGGGCTCCTACTGGAGCGTTTTGGGAAATTCCTCCACACAGGCAAATACTCATTTTATAGGTACAACAGACGATGTTGATCTTGTTTTTAAACGTAATAATGTAACCTCAGGATTGCTGAACAATAAAGAATTTAATACCTCATTTGGGGTAGATGCTTACAAGGGGGTTAGAGATATCTTTCCTTTTAGAGCTAGATATCCCCAGGGCTATTACAATACCGCTGTAGGTTATAGTAGTTTAAATATGAACATGGATTTCTATTTTCATCCTGTTCCTAAACCGGAAGATGCAAGTCATAATACTGCTTTGGGTGCCTTCAGCTTAACGATGAATAGACATGGGATGTACAATGTTGCAATGGGGTCTAGCGCTATGGAGAAAAATAGAGAGGGGGATAGGAATGTTGCTATAGGTTATAAGGCCTTATCTGGCGGTGGTAACCCAAGTAATAATGTCGCCGTTGGCGCCTATGCCTTAGCTGCTTCTGTACACTTAGAATATAATGTCGCCTTAGGATCGTATTCGATGCGGAATACGGCGAGTGGAAATCTAAATACTGCTGTAGGCTATAGGTCATTGTATAGTAATTCCACTGGGAGTAGAAATGTCGCTTTAGGCGCCCATGCGCTTGAAAACAATAATGTTGGCTTGGGAAATACTGCTGTCGGCTACCAATCCATGCTAGAAAATATTGCTGGAAACAATAATACAGCTATCGGTTATATGGCAGGTCCAGATCGCGATAATTTAGAAAATACGACGGCAATTGGTTATGAAGCTGTTGTGACACAGTCCAATTCTATACGCTTGGGCAACGCCAGTATAACAAGTATATCCTCCTATGCACCACTTTCTGTAACCTCCGATCGCAGGTATAAAGAGCTGATAAAATCCATCCCTTTTGGTTTAGAATTTATTCAAAAACTTAATCCAGTAGAGTACGTACGTAAAAACAGCGCCTTAAAAAATAAGGAGTGGGGATTAATAGCGCAAGAGTTACAAGCAACTCTAGCGAGCATGGGCTATATGAATGCCGCGATCGTACATGCCGATGATAGCAAAGAGAAGATGCTGTCCGTGCGGTATACCGAATTAATTGCACCAATCATTAAATCCATTCAAGAATTGTCCGCTGAAAATAAGCGCCTTAAAGAAATGGCGCAAAAGCAACAAGAAGAGGAAGATAAGCTGGCTAGAGAATTAAGGGATCTTAAAAACTCAATTCATCAATTGCTAGCAAAATCCGATTAATTGGCTCAAGCACTTCAAATTATGCTGATAAGCTATAATCGAAGCTTACTAGCAAGCAAGATAAGGCTTAGAACTTTTATAATAGCCTTAAAAACAAGTCCTAAAAATAGATTTGTCATGAAGAAAATAGTACTATTTTATACATTTACACTGTTGTATTACAGCCTGTCCGCTCAAGTTTCAGTAGGGAAATCGGATCCAGATCATTCCTCTGCATTAGAAATTTACGCCACAAACAATGGATTATTACTACCAAGAGTAAACTTGATGGGGCTAGATGATACAGAAACCATCGCCTCCCCAGCTCATTCCTTAATTGTATATAACCTTCAAGATGGCTATGGCCTGAGTCCGGGTTATTACTATTGGGATAAAAGCTTAGCCATTTGGGTTCGGATTTTAGATGGGGATTATACAGGTATCAGTTGGGGATTAAATGGAAATTCAGGTACATCTGCGGACATCCACTTTATAGGGAATCTAAACAATCAAGATTTACACTTTAGGCGTAATAACCGACACGCAGGCATGCTGAATGGAAGAAGTTTCCATACCTCATTTGGCGTGGACTCCTATAAAGTAAATACCCGACTCAGCTTCAATGTACAGCGAAATACTGCCATTGGGTATAAGAGCCTTTACGGGAATGCTAATGCAGAGGTTTTGGGAAGTGATAATACTGCATTTGGAGCTTTTGCCTTAAGTTCAAATTATCAAGGAGCAAAGAACATTGGCGTAGGTACATATGCACTGTTCCAATTACGAGAAGGAGAAAATAATATTGGGATAGGACATAACGCTTTAAACGGTTTACGCATGACTTCCGACAATGTGGCGATGGGGGCAAATACACTAGCTAGAAGTATTGGTACTTGTAATACGGCTATTGGCTCCCATGCCATGAGAAATAGTATCACCGCAAGCGAAAATACAGCCGTAGGCTTTAGAAGTCTCTTTTATAATACCAAAGGCAACTATAATGTAAGCATAGGCCTTAATTCATTAGGCAGAAATATTAATGGAACTTACAATACAGCTATCGGAGATAGCAGCTCCATTAAAGATGCCTACTCAAAGCACTGCGTAAGCATTGGGAGGCTTGCTGGGCCACTTGAAGCAGAGCAGTTTAATGCCATTTTTATAGGTCACAGAGCCGCAAATAACCTCAACAATTCTATCCAACTGGGAGATCAAGATGTAAGCCATCTCTTTGCAAATGTGGGGTTTTCCAACAGCTCGGATAATCGTTATAAGGAGCAAGTACGGCCCATTCCACTAGGCTTAGACTTCCTCAACCTATTACATCCCGTAGTCTATGTGCGCAAGGGTAAAGCAGAGGCTAATGAGGAGTGGGGCTTTATTGCGCAAGAAGTTCAAGAAGCACTTGATAAAATGGCCTATACAGATGCCGAAATAATAACGCATACGGGTTCCCAGGAGCAGGTCTTAGCACTTCGTTACAGTGCGTTAGTGGCGCCAATACTACATGCGCTACAAGAACTTGCTGTTGAAAACAAGCATTTAGAAGCTGAAATAAACAGAAGAAGAGCAAAGACCGAAAGCTTTTCCCAGGAACTCAAG
>JASLCA010000057.1 GCA_030146225.1 Sphingobacterium sp.
AGAAGCCGGTAGAACGTACCGAGAAAGAGCGTAAAGAGATTGAGCTCTTGTTGGCTGAGGAGAAGGTTAACAAGCCTATTGCTGTTAAGTCGGCTACGGAGGCTATACAGGTTGCGGTAAACTTACAAAAGAAAGAAGATGCTATAGTGGCCAATTTGGGTATTATAGAGGCTGAGGAGGAGCGCAAGGCTTTGGCTTTAGAAGCAGGTCAGTCTGCCTCGGGCTTAAAGTTGGCTGGCAAGCTGGGTTCGGATGTCAAGCTGGATGGCAAAGCTATTAACCTTGGTGAGATGAAGATTGATTATGGTCCCAATGAGTACCGTGACAAGAAGATGTTCCCAGACAAAGGGACTTACTTCTTTACCATTAATGTTAAAGATCCGCATGTAAATCTGGCGCCTAGCCGTTATGGAATTGGTCAATTTAACCGTTCGCGTTACGAAAAGGCCAATATTAATCATCAATTGAAATTGGTTAATGCTGAAAATCAATTACTTTTTATCGGGCCTTTTGAATCCTATGAAGAAGTGAAAACTTATGAATCTAGAATATTACCTTTGTTAGCTGAAATCATGAAGGTTCCTGTGGAAGATTACAATATCTTTATTATTACCAAGGAAGTGATTGGCACGTTAACTGATGGTATTATGATTAGGAACTACCAGCAGATTTATTCAGAACAATAAGTGATATTGGCGGCAACCCTTAGCTCTTTCGCTTAATCCTTATGGAGAAAGGCTAGTCTAAGTTAAGGGCAGTTTTAGGCTGACGCTAAAAACAAAAAAATAATTAAAACGAATGAAAAGAGAGACGAAGCAAAACAAGCTTACGGAAGAGGATGTTAAGCGCTATACTCGAGGACTTTGGAAGATTTTTATAGGTCTTGTAGTTTTGTTTATGTTGTTTGTGCTAAGTGTTCGTATTGGGGTTTTTGGAAAGTTACCTTCTTTCCAGGAGCTAGAAAACCCGAAGAGCAACTTGGCATCGGAAGTGTTGTCGGAGGACTTAAAGGTCTTGGGTACCTACTACAAGCACAATAGATCCAACGTAAAGTATAGTGAGTTATCACCCTACCTTATTCAGGCTCTTATTTCTACGGAAGACAAGCGTTTTTATGAGCACTCGGGGATTGACTACTCGCGTACAATTACTTCGGTATTACATACCTTAACCGGGAGTAAGCAGGGTGGGAGTACCATTACCCAGCAATTGGCCTTAAATCTTTTCTCCGAAAGGAGAGAGCGGAGCACCTTAAAGCGGGTGATGCAAAAGTTTCAAGAATGGCTGACCGCTGTTCGTTTGGAGCGCAGCTATACCAAGGAAGAGATTATTACCATGTACTTTAATACGGTGGATTATGGCTATAAAAACACCTATGGTATTAAGTCCGCCGCTCGTACCTTCTTTGATACTACGCCAGACAAGTTGAAGCCCGAAGAGGCTGCAATTTTGGTGGGGGTATTAAAAGGTACTTATGTCTATTCGCCGGTTAAGTTTCCAGAGAGAGCTATGACCCGTAGAAATACGGTTCTAAACAATATGGCTGGTCAATCCTTTATTACGGCTGAGGAAGCTGAAAAAGCGAAGGCTACGCCAATTAACTTAAAGCTGCGTATATCCAATTATGGAGAGGGCTTAGCCCCTTATTTCCGTGCGGTTTTAAAAGAAGAGATTAAGAAAGAATTTCAACGTCTTTCCATTACTAAGCCAGATGGCACGCCTTATGACTTGGACAAGGATGGGTTAAAGATTTATACGCCTATTAATTATGCCATGCAGCAGTATGCTGAGGATGCGCAGAAGGAATGGATGATGAAGTTGCAAAGAGATTTTGATCGCCAGTACAAGACGGCTAATCCTTTTGCGGGGAATAATGCGAAGCTCCTTGTTTCAGGGATGAAGCGCTCTGAACGTTACCGTGCACTGAAGGATGCGGGCATGTCGGAAGATGATATTAAGAAGGAATTTAATAAGAAGGTTGCCATGACTGTATTTACCTATAAGGGTAATGTTGATACTATGATGACGCCTTTGGATTCTATTAAATACAACAAGCTTTTCCTGCGGAATGCAGTGATGTCTATGGAGCCTAAAACAGGCCATATTAAGGCTTGGGTAGGTGGGATTAACTTTGAACACTTTAAGTTTGACCACGTTAAGATGGCTGAGCGTCAGGTGGGTTCTACAGCCAAGCCATTCACTTATGCGGTGGCTATTGACAATGGGTATTCCCCTTGTTTTACAGTGCCCAATCATTCCCGTACTTATGGCAATTGGACGCCAAGAGGTAGTGCGCAGGGCGGAGACCCCATTACCTTAAAGAATGCGGTTAAGTATTCGCAAAACTTTGCATCAGCTTATGTTATCAATGAGGTAGGGGCATCCAATGTGGCGGCCTTAACCAAGAAGATGGGCATTACGGCGAAGGTGCCAAGTTACCCTTCAATTGCGCTGGGTGCTTATGAAGCTTCCGTATATGATATGGTGGGTGCCTATTCGGCCTTTGTAAATTTTGGAACTTGGATTGAACCGACGATGATTTTGCGCATAGAGGATAAAAATGGAACGCCTATCTACGAGAAAGCGCCTAAGGTTGTGAAAGCCATTAATAGCGAGTCTGCTTATATTATGGTGGATATGCTAAAAGGAGTTGTGGACGGAGGAACAGCATCCCGCTTGCGCAGAGCAGAGTATGGTGGCTTAACAAACCCTATGGGGGGTAAGACGGGTACGACAAATGACAACTCGGATGCTTGGTTTATAGGCATTACGCCAGACTTGGTAACAGGCGTATGGACTGGAGCTGAGGATAGAGGGATTCGCTTCTATAGTATGGCTTCTGGACAAGGTGCTTCGGCGGCCTTGCCTATATTTGGCTTGTATATGAAGAAGGTCTTTAATGATAAAAATCTACACTACAGTCAGGGTGATTTTCCATTGCCTCCAGGTGGCTTGACCCGGGAAGCAGATTGCGGCAAGTATGTGCCTTTTAATGGAAGTAGTGGGGATGCTGATGAAGGTAGTTCATTGAACGATGATCGATTAGGCTTTTAGGCTTTCTCGAAGCATATTTTTGCCGAACAGTGAATTTTTACGAAATTTGTTGTTCGGCATTTTTTATACTAAGACCTGGGTACACGCTTTACCCAGGATGTTTTTCCGCTAGTCGGTTTATTTATATTTTACAGGGGTAGGCTGCTTATGAGTTCATTTGATTTTAAAGAAGAGTTAAAGAAAATCCCACATAAACCAGGGGTATATCAGTATTTTGACAAGCAAAATGAACTTATCTATATTGGGAAGGCTAAGGATCTGCGCAATAGGGTTGGCTCCTACTTTATTAATGAGTCCCAGCTGAATGGCAAGACCCGTGTGCTGGTCCGAAAGATTAACCGAATTTCCTTTACCATTGTAGATACTGAAATTGATGCCTGGCTGTTGGAGAACAACCTGATCAAGAAGTATAAGCCCCGTTATAATGTCTTATTAAAGGATGATAAAACATTCCCTTGGATCGTTATTAAAAATGAGGAGTTTCCGCGGGTTTTTTGGACGAGACAATATGTGAAGGATGGGTCTCGCTATTTTGGACCTTATGCTTCGCTGGGCATGATGCATGTTATTTTGGATATGATTCGAGAGCTGTTTCCCTTGCGCAGCTGCACTTACAATCTTTCCCCAGTAAATATTGCTAAGGGGAAGTTTAAGGTATGTCTAGAATACCAAATTGGGAATTGTAAAGGGCCTTGTGAAGGCTTTCAGACGGAGGAGGACTATGCACAGAATCTTGCCGACATCAAGGATATTCTCAATGGGAAGATTGCCGTGGTTACCAATAAGCTTAAGGAAACAATAAAGCAGGCGGTGGATTCTTTAAATTTTGAATTGGCCCATCAGCTAAAGACCAAGCTGGACAAGCTGGCTAACTACCAAAGTAAGTCTACTGTTGTTAGCGCTGCGATTAGCAATGTGGACGTCTTTAATATAGCTTCTGACGATAGTTATGCTTTTGTAAATTACTTGAAGGTCGTAAATGGAGTAATTATTCAGACCCAAACCTTGGAGATGAAGAAGCGCTTGGATGAATCCGAAGAGGAGCTCTTGGCCTTGGCTATACCTGAAATTCGGGGTCGTTTTAAAAGCACCTCCAAGGAGATAATTGTGCCCTTTAAATTGGATATTGAAGCGGATAGCAGCATTAAGTTTATTGTGCCCAAGCTAGGAGAGAAGAAGAGCTTATTGGACTTATCCTTTAAGAATGTGGCTTACTTTAAAAAGGAAAGAATGCTCCACTATGAACGCCTAAATCCTGAAATTAAGGTTGATCGTCTGTTGACGCAGATGCAAAAAGATCTCCGCATGAATGTTCTACCTAGACATATTGAGTGTTTTGATAACTCCAATATTCAAGGTAGTTTCCCTGTGTCCGCTATTGTTGTGTTTAAGGATGGCAAGCCATCTAAACGGGATTATAGACATTTTAATGTGAAGACCGTGGTAGGGCCTGATGATTTTGCAACAATGGAGGAGGCTGTATACAGGCGCTATAAGCGGGTGTTGGCCGAAGAGGGGGACTTGCCCCAGCTTATTGTAATTGACGGCGGGAAGGGGCAGCTAAGCTCTGCCTTAAAGAGTCTGCGTACCTTGGGCATAGAGAAACAGATGACAGTTATCGGGCTAGCCGAACGGTTGGAGGAATTGTACTACCCTGGAGATCCCTATCCCTTGCACTTGGATAAAAAGTCAGAAACTTTAAGGGTGATTCAGCACCTCCGGGATGAGGCGCATAGATTTGGGATTACCTTCCACAGGAATCAGCGGAGCAAGAAAACCTTTGTGTCGGATTTGGACAATATTCCTGGGATAGGCAAGGTGTCTGTGGAAAACCTGTTGAAAACCTTTAAATCCACCAAAAAGGTTAAGGAAGCTTCAGATGAGGAATTAAAAAAAGTGCTTAATCTGAAACAGATTAAAGCACTTCGTACATATTTTGAAACTACAGCCTAACTAGTCTTCGTAACCGAACTGTTTTAGGTAGTTTTTCTTACTGCGCCAGTCTGGAATAACCTTTACAAACAATTCTAGGAAGACCTTGCTTTCAATATATTCTTCAATGTCTTCGCGGGCAAAGGTTCCTACTTTTTTAATCATGGAGCCTGCCTTGCCTATAATAATATTCTTCTGGGAATCCCTTTCTACTATTATCTCCGCTGCAATACGGGTGATCTTGGCTTCTTCCTTGTAGGAGGTAACGATAATCTCGGTGCTATAAGGGATCTCTTTGTCATACAACTTGAAAATCTTCTCCCGAATGATTTCCGAAACAAAGAAGCGTAGGTTTCTATCCGTTAGTTCATCCTTTTCGTAATAGGCTGGGTGCTCTGGAAGTTGTTCTTTAATATAGTCCAATATAGGAGAAACACCATGATTCATGCGCGCCGAGATGGCAAAGATGGCATTTGGGTTTAGGGTTTCACGCCAGAACTCCACCTTTTTCAATACCTCTTCCTCATTGGACTTGTCAATTTTGTTGATAATTACGGCAACAGGAGACTCGGTTTTGATTAATTTTTCGATTACATCAGCCTCATCGTGTTTTTCATTAATATCCGTAACGAATAGTATAACATCGGCATCTACAATGGAACCTTGAACGAAGTTCATCATCGATTCCTGTAAAGAATAGTTAGGTTTTATTACACCAGGAGTGTCCGAAAAGACAATTTGATGGTTTTCATCGTTAACAATTCCAATTATTCGGTGTCTTGTTGTTTGTGCTTTTGGAGTAATTATAGACATCTTTTCTCCTACTAATGAGTTCATTAGTGTGGATTTGCCTGCATTTGGCTTGCCTATGATACTTACGAATCCTGCTTTGTGTGACATTTTTACGCGCTTTATTTGGTTTACAAAGAAACAAATAATATCTTTGTGCTCCAATTAAAGGGAATGTAATCTTGCTTTTTAGCAATAAAAAAGCAGATAATCTATAAAATATATTGCGGGGTGGAGCAGTTGGTAGCTCGTCGGGCTCATAACCCGAAGGTCATCAGTTCGTGTCTGATCCCCGCTACTACAGAGCTTTTGAAAGACATCGCTCGAAAATATTGAAAATACATTGCGGGGTGGAGCAGTTGGTAGCTCGTCGGGCTCATAACCCGAAGGTCATC
>JASLCA010000399.1 GCA_030146225.1 Sphingobacterium sp.
GCTTAGCTGATGTAATTGTTGTCCTGCCCATTCCGAAAGGTACAAGCGATCTTCATTGGCCGCTATACCAATACCGTTAGGTCCTGAAAATTTTTGGTTGCCAAAGGGCTCCCAGGCATTGAGCTTTGACCATTTCCAGATTTGACCAGTAGGTTCTTGCCTATTGAATTTTGCTAAAAAGTCTTTGTCTCTAGGATCATACATGCTTGTAAGATAGATGTTCTTTTGACTATCTACTACAAGACCATTGGCCCAAACTTGCTCTGGAATAGGTATGGTGTTTTCCCAATGTATTCGGGGTACAGCCTGTTCAAAATCCACTTGGAAGATTTCTACACACTCTCTTATTCCATGGTTGATTACATACAGCTGATAGCTGTTCGCTGTCTCCTTGGTCATATAGATCCCATGTGGAGAGAAGGTACGCAGGGTTTCTAGGCTGCCTTCCGTGAGCGCCTTGCTATCGAATAGCAGCACTATCTCTTGATCTTCTTTATGTACAGCGTAAATTTTTCCGGAATTACTCGGCGAGGCCATGGAACATACGATAACCCATGATTGATCAGGGATGGCGAATAAATCTTCAGGGTTTACAATACCTTCGATAAAATGAGAAAATACAGCAGCTGAGTTGCTTGCGGGCACTTGAGCCTGAGCTGGCTTTACAGCGAAAGCACAAAATAGTAGTGGTAGATAATATGAATTCATTGTTTTTTTTTCTAAATATAGACTTTCAAAGTCCAAGCGATTGCTTACTATCCTAAAGGTAAGTTATTGACTTAAAGGTAAGTGGGTAAGCCTTATAGTCCATCAAACGAGAAATGACCTTTTTGAGCTTATTTTGCAGGCACATTCGCTCAATTCCGATATAGGCTAGTTCAGCCTATTTAAAGATGTACTGGGCGAGGATTAGGAGGAAGAACAGTTTTTCAACCGAATGGAGAAAAAAGATAGGCCGCTGCTTGTCAAGTATGCTACATGAAATTTTTCTTATGTGCCTGTCCCCAATCTTCCAATTGTTGTAATATTGGGATAAGCTGAATGGCACTTTTGGTCAATTTATATTCCACACGTGGCGGAACTTCCGCATAGACGGTTCGGGTTAACAGTTTATTTTCTTCCATTTTACGGAGTTGCAAGCTTAGCATACGTTCAGTAATACTCGGTATACGCTTTTTCAACTCTCCAAAACGCAGTTTCCCCTTTGCTAAATGGCAACAGATAGCCAATGTCCACTGTCCAGCAATTAACTGTGTGGCGTAAATCTGCGCACATTCAGAACCTAATAGTTGCTTGTTCTCATAGTTGACCGACGTCTCTTTTATTTTACCCATACTTACATTTTTGTTAGTACCATACAATAGGTTACCAAGGTACGAAATGGCCTATAGCCTATGTAAATTTGTATTGTAAAATTTCAATCAAAAATATATGCAGAAAACTTTAGTCATTGTCATCCATCCAAATTTAGAGTCATCCATTATTAACAAACGATGGTTGAGGGAGCTTGAGAAATACCCCGAAAGGTATTATATACACGATTTGTATGGTACATATCCCGATGAGCAAATAGCTGTTGAAGCAGAGCAACAACTAATAGAGCAATACAATGAAATTGTCTTCCAGTTTCCTTTTTACTGGTTTAACTGCCCTCCGTTCTTCAAGAAATGGCTGGACGAAGTATTAACCTATGGTTGGGCTTATGGCAGTAAAAGTGGTTACAAGGCCGCAGGAAAGAAGATCGCCTTAGCCGTTTCGGTGGGAATAGATAAATACGAATACAGCCCCACGGAAAAATACAAATATACCATGGCAGAATTGCTCCGCCCTTTTGAGTTGACTTTTGAATATGTAAAAGCCGATTACAGACCGTTCTTTGCATATTATGGCATTGAGCTAAACACAAGCAATGAATGGATAGAAAAGAGTGTATCCGAATACATCACATTTTTAGAGCGTTTAAAATAAGCAAAATACTATAGCAGGTCTATTCTGTCTCATTTTTTTAATAGCTAATTACTTTGGATAAGGCTGGCTAAATCTTTCTATTTGAATGCTTTGTATATAGTATGTCCTTAGTTTCTATCGCTAGATTTCAATTAGCGCATTAATTCAAATGCATTCATAACAATTGAGATATGCTTTCAAATAGCCAACCCAATCCTTGATAGCTGTCATTAAGTTCTCTTGTTTTTAGGTTTTGCTGATTAGCTTAAGAGAAAAATAGAGTTTATTGAATATATTCGCTTACTTTTTGGCTTAGCCTAACGCATAGAGAAGATGAATTTCAAATCCTTAATTTCGGCCGTATTGGTGGGTATTGTGAGCTTGGCCTGTATGATTTGTACACAAGATGTGGATATATATATTGTGTATGCAGCATTTTGCAGCTCACCCTATGTCTTTATTATGGTGCTGGTCTACTTTAACTTTAGCTTTTTCCGAAAGAAATTCAAGCAGTTCGATAAGCCTAATCCTTATTTTGAATTGTTTTATAGCTTTTTCTTTTACCTCGCTGGCTGCATATTATTCCCCTTGCTTTTGTTTTTAGGAACCCTTGGGGATCCGCATGAGCATAAGCATTATGAAAACATCACTGGCATGCTCAGTGAGATGATGTCTAATTTTCTCTTCTTAAGTGCTTTTTTGGCGGTTTTTAGTACGGCTACTTACTGCTGGGCTATGCAAACTTATGGACGTCTGCTTGCAGTACTCTTGGGTTATTTCTTGTTCGTGCCCTTTATCTATAGCATAGCGCAGACTCGGATGTATATTCAGCGATCGCAAGCTGAAAAGGAAGTCATAGCCTACAATATTAAGGAAAATCGTTATAAATGGTATGCTTCAATGAGCAATCCTACAGCTTACCCTGTACAGCTCTATAAGGGCAGCTTTGTCTTTCCAAATAATGATACATATGACTTCAGTTTTAGTGAAGGCAATGATGTAAACTATAAAGCCAACTGGGGAGCTGAGGGGGGGCGCACTTATGCTGATGTACAGGCTTTACCCAAGGGCCTAGCTGTTACCTGGTATGCCTTTGCTGAGGATGCTTTCTATCAGCTCGACACGCCTATAGACTACGATAAACTCTTGACACTTTTCCAGGAGCCATTCTTAGAGCGTAGGTACAATGCTGATGTAGCGGTAAACTATGACTGCATTATTTTGGGCTTTGCTCCGGGGGGTATGCTGCAAATCTGGGCAAGTAGCGCTGGACGTAGACAGGTTGAAATCGGTAGGTATAAAGCTGTGAAAGTGAAGGCCGAAAAGCCATTGTCCCAAACCGAAACTATTGCCTATGGGGATGTTTTCAATGCACAATGGCGGGAGCATGTATTGCGCGATAGCATGATTGTACCGCTTAAGGTGCAGGAGGCCGCTAAGAAAGAAGCTATCCCTTTTGGCTACTGGGATAGATTAAGTATACGTTACAACTGGAAGCCTAGCTTTGAAATACCTGCGGAGATCAAGCTGCATACTGCTGACTTTAGCTTCTTTAATAGTGAACGCTTTGTGTTTTTTGATAAAAGCCTTTACGACACTGACCTGGAGATGCGCGCACTTCCTAAGAATGCCTATCTTAAATGGTATAATGCGCAGGGACATCGCTGCGCAGTAGACTTTGACTTTGAGGAGGAACAAACATTTGTAGCCTTTGAAAAGTTCTTTAAAGCGCATAGCCAAGCTGCTTTACATATTGAGATTGACTACAAGACGCAGAAAGCTAGCGCAAGCTTGCAGGATGGAGAGGATAAACTACTTCTTTTAGAAACAACTATAATCAATTATGGAAAGAACTATTAATTTTAAAACCTATGGTTTAATCTTATTGGCCTTCCTTTTTACTTCCAGTATGCTATGCGCACAGGAGGATAATGAGGAATGGATTGAGGCTAGTCCAGAAAGCTTAGCCTATCATGCCAATCGGTTGAAGCCTACGATTCCGCCCTATGGCTTGGCTAAGGTCAAAGGCTTAATTGCTACTATTCCATCCGTGCCTGGGGACAGCGAGTTGTATTTTAGGGTATTAAAGCCAAAGGCCTATCAAGCCTTGTCCCTACGGGAGAAGTTTACCTATCATATGATACATGCTGAAGAAGCTAGCCAAAATTGCGACATTCCTACACCTATATTGGATGAGCAACTCAAGATCTTTAGTCAGGTGCCGGATCCATTTGATGAAGAGAATTGGTCGCCGAGGCAGTATGATTTCTTTACCAGTAATCGGGATTCTGTGCTTGCGCTGATTGCCGAGTCGGTTGAGCGCAGCAAAAGGGTGGGCTTAAATTATAAGCTTGTTATAGCGCATGTTAATGGATGGGAGTTAATCCCTTTGTTAATACAGACGTATTCGCTAGAAGCTAAAGATCATGATATATTGACCATATTACTACAGCTTATGAAAAAGAATGAGTTTCAGCCTTTTATAAACTCCACTTCCTACGCAAAGCTATATGGCGAGCAAAGCACATACCGCAGTTATATTAATGCCAACCAGGCTAATAAAGATCTGATTATTAGTAGAGCTAATGCTTTTTACAATGCACGTAAAAAATAAACTCTTACTATTTTGCTTGCTTTGGAGCTTTACAGCTGTAGCGCAGCTGGATAAGGCTTTATCGGATAGTAGTTTCGTACATATCCCAGCAGGTAAGTATTGGCTAGGTGGGCGCGTGCATCAGCTTAATCCACTTCGATTAGTCAGTCTTGAAGGCTTTTCTATTGCCCTGACGGAGTTAACGAATCGCCAGTTCGAAAAGTTTGTGAAAGCCACTAATTATACAACAGATGCCGAGAGATTTAAGAATGCGATGATCTTTGAACCGGGCTTGGCGGAGTTTAGGTGGTTGCAGGATTCAACCGCATATTGGCGCTTTCCAAATGGAATAAATAAGGGGGGTATACTGGACAAGCTAGATCACCCAGTTACCACAATCAGCTATGCTGATGCCCAGGCCTACTGCGATTGGGCGAAGGTACGCTTGCCAAGCCTTGATGAGTGGGAGGTTGCCGCTCGAGCAGGAGCAAGGAGCAGTTATTTCTGGGGTGAGGATAGCAGTCTAATAGGACTTTATGCTAATATTTGGCATGCCCGGGATCATCTTAAGCCCGATTTAAAGGATGGCTATATGTATACCGCTCCTGTGGGAAGCTTTCAGCCCAATGGCTTTGGCCTCTATGACATCTATGGCAATGTATTTGAGTTCTGCACAGGAAGTTTAGCTACTGACCCGAAAGAGCGGAAGATTGCCCATGCCCGTGGTGGCTCTTGGTGGTGTAGTCAATATGCCTGTAACTTTTTCAACTCCTTAGATGTGGGCAGGGTACATCCACACGCCTCCTTTAGTAATCAGGGTTTTCGGGTAGTGGCACTGCCTTAAGCTGATGCTAGAGGTTGTTTATCAGTTACAAGAGGGGATCTCTGGAAGCTACTCCGAAAAGCAGTTGGGAGTGATTCTTAGGAGATTACTATAGGCTGAGGTTAACCTTTAACGATGCAGCAATAAATAGTTTGCAGTGCTTTGCTAGGATTTTGGGGAGGCTTGGAAAACTAGACAATCCCTTTCTAAAGAGACTGCCGTACTGCCTCAAAAAATAAAGGAGCGATCCCTTTCAGGATGCTCCTCTACCGTTTGTTTCACTGTAAATTATCTTAGACTAATCACGAAGTCTTCCTTCGCAATTCTGACTTTCTTTAAGTTAACCAACCAGTCATTCTCGCTGTCACGGTAGCCTAGTGCCAAGATGGTGACAGACTTTAAGCCCAGCTTGTCCAGGCCTAAAAGCTGATCCAACTGATCATTAACAAAGCCTTCCATCGGCGTAGCATCTACCCGCTGTTCAGCCGCTGCAGCAAGTGCTAATCCAAAGCCAATATATGCCTGACGAGCTGCATGCTGAAAATGCTGTTCCTTCGTCTGCTGTGCAAACATGCCGAGTAACTGGTTTTTATAATCATCGGCAAAGCCCTTAGGTAGATTTCTTTCAAGCTCTTGCTGCGTAAAGACATTGTCTACACGCGCTTGCGTATATTCATCATAAGCTGCAAACACAAGTATATGTGAGGCATCTACTATTTGAGTCTGACCATAGGCGATAGGCTGCATCTTTGCCTTTAGCTCAGGGTTGGAGATCTCAATAATCTTAAAGGGATGTAAGCCAGAAGAAGTAGGAGCCAAGCGGGCTGCTTCCAATATATAATCAATTTTTTCTTGCGCAACAGGCGTACCATTCATCTTCTTGGTTGCGTATCTCCATTGTAAATCTTCGTGTAGACTCATTCGTTATTTTTTATTAATTAAAGTAAATATAAAGCTCTCAATAGCATCCATAAATGTAGCCGTAGGCTGCAGATTTATCGTACTATGGGAGAGTAGTTCTATTGCTATAAATCCATGTAGTGTTGACCAAAAGGTCTTTAGCTTAAGGTATTTGTCAATGTCTAAGTTCTTGCATTCTTGCGCAATACCTTCAATTGCCTGAAGCATTAGGTCAGACATGCGCTTCATCTCCAACACATTGTTAATGGTCTCACAGTTGGGAATCCCCAAGCCAAACATAATTTCGTAAAGCTTAGTCCGTTTTGCCGCGAAATCCCAATAGGCCAAAGCAATCTGTTGCAGCTGTTGAATAGCTGTATCGGCCGGATTAACCGCCGATTTAATATGTGCGCTAAGTTCATCAAAGCCAGCCTTGACAAAGTGCTCTAAGATAGCTTCCTTGTTTTCAAAATGCTTATAGATTACAGGGACGCTGTATTCAATTGCATCAGCAATCCTCCGAATAGAGAGCGCCTGCCATCCTTCTCCCTCAATTATTGCCCAGGATTGTGCAATAATCTCGTTTTTTAATTCCTCCTGCTGTCGTACTCTTCGTTCTGTAATTCCCATAAATGTTTAAACATCTAGTTAACACTGTTAGCAAAAGTAATTATATTATTTTTATCTCAAAATATATTTTTATAAGACTACATTTCTTTGACAAACCGACTAAAATTTATGGTTTAAGGGGAGGGCGCTTGAGGGCTTCGGGCTAAGTGTAAGTAAAGCGCCTGAGCTGTGAAGGAGCCTAAGGGCAGCAAGATCTTTTGCGCAGGGAAAACTAAATAAATCCTGCAGTCCTTACTTCCTTTGGATTAACATTAAAGTCTTATCTTTAAGAAGTAAAATATGTGGATGAAAGCTATACTGAAAAAGCAAAAAGTGTCTCTAGTCTTAGGAAGTGGAGGAGCTCGAGGTTTGACCCAGATCGGTGTGATCAAATACCTGCAAGAGCAAGGTTATGAGATCGATGAAGTGATAGGCTGCTCCATAGGCGCATTAATCGGTGGGGCATTTGCTTGTGGTGCAGTTTACCCATTGGCAGACTGGATGCAGCAACTAACCAAAACCCAAGTATTCCGCTTAATGGACTTTACCAGCTCCCGATATGGCTTTCTGAAAGGAGATCGAGTATTGCATACCCTGCAAGAGATCTT
>JASLCA010000015.1 GCA_030146225.1 Sphingobacterium sp.
CTGCGGAGCGGGTGTTTTGGGGTCTTAAATTAAGTAAAAAATGAAACAAAGTGAACTAATCGCCCTATTGGGGCTGACTTCATGGGATCCACGATTGCAGGAATTCTTTACGAAATATCAGCTGGGGAAACTTCCTAAAGTTATTACTGCAAATCAAATGTCCAAGAATATCCTGTGTAAAGAGCGAAACATCTCCTTTTGGTTTAAGTATGCTATTAAAAATGATCATTTTCAGCCCGCTATTAGTCCCAAAAATGATGATTATAAGTTTTTGCCTTATTTAAGCTCCGTGATTTTTACACATGTGGAGGATTCGGCAAAGTCCCCTGATGGCAAGGACTTGAGCTTTTGGGATGTTATTCCCGCCCCACTAAGGGCTCCTGAGGCAATTGAGAAGCGAATGGGCAAGCCCCTGTTTGAAAGCGCTAGCGAAAGGCAATTTATGATGCCTATTGATACCTATGGGCAATTGAGGGTCAATTATAGTATGGATAGAAAAGGGCAGCTTAGTGCTAATTGCTGGATACATATACAAGAGAACGCCGAAATTATAGCCTCTGATCAATTCAATAGCAAGTATATGCAGGAAAACAGCCCCTTTATGCGGCGTGCTTATACCTGTATCATCTATTGGTTGTTTCAAAATAAATACCTCTTGCTTGACTCTGAAATTTACCAAGCTGGGATTCAGCCCGATTCAGCTGTGCTTTTGGATTTTGTGCACAGGCATCTGCATGGACATTTATGGGACAACCAGCTTGTGGATCAGCAGCATCTGCGGGGCTTTTTATACAGCATTATTAGCCGTAGACCGGTACGTGATCCTGCCGGAAATAGCCTTATGTTTTATATTCAAGACTTGATATTGTATTGCCTAGCTAAAGAAGAAGCGTATGCCCTACACGACAATCAAGGCGTTGATAAGCTGCACAGCTTTTTAAATCAACTCCCTTTTGAGACTTCTCTTTATACGCAGGTTGCACAGCTTTTAACCAGCAAGTTTCAGACCTATAGAGGCCTAGTAGATTAATACACTATTTAATTTTATTCCCTAACGCTATACCGTGAGATTATGAGCACACAACTTCAAGAGCAGGCTTTAGCGGCTTATTCACATGCAAACTATGCCCTAGCGGCTATGAATTGGATTGATGGACACTGTCTGCCCGATTCCCCGAAAGAATTAACGCGTCTATACCAGCAAATCAATACCAGCAATGAGGCCCATCCCGACCCCAACCTCTGTGCAATCTTAGGGCTTATCGCCTTGGATTCTAATCAGGTATTTAATCCCGACAGAGAAGAAGCATTGATACAATGTATACAATGGAGTCGTCAAGGTATTGCCTTGGACCCAGATAATTATTATTGCAATCGGCATGCGGGCTCAGCCTTGTATTGGCTTAGCGATTGGACGGCTGCTATTAAATATTATGAAAAGGCCAATAGCTTAAGGCCTTCACCTGTATTGCAGATTCGACTTTTTAAGTTGCATACCAGCACGCTGGAACATCCAGACTTTAGCAAGTTACAGCTCTCAAGGGAAATCGTCTTGGGCATGGAGGCCTACAATGCAGGCGTGGAACTCAATCAACTTTTAGCGGCCTATCCAGAGCTGGATCAAGTCGAGCAGGATCGGCTTACGGCTTACAAGATAACCTGCTATGAACGGGCTTATGAGCTCTTTAGGGGGGCTGTCCTCGAGGGCAATGCAGACTTGCTAAATAATGACCCCATTACCTTTAGTATGTGCTGCAACAATCTGGCGCAGGAGGCGCGTATGGCTGAAGATTATTATCGGGCAATAGCCTTATGCACAGAAGGGATGTCCCAGCATAGCTTTATGTATATCCTACAAAACCGTTTTTGGGCTTATATTGAGGCTGGACTGCTCGCAGAAACACTCCTCGATGGAGAGCAGCTGATCTCAGACTATGTAGAGCAAATGGATATCGTAACCTACTACAATACGATTGACCATATTTGCAGTGCCTATATAGATCTTAAGCAGTTTGAGGATGCCCTAGAGTGGATCAACGAAGGCTTGGACTTTTACTATACCTTGGATCCTACAGATCCTATAAGCCAAGATCCAGAAGTGATCCGATGCTTTACCAATTTATTTATCTACAAGTCCAATGCTGAAAGTTCCTTAGGAACGCATGGACCTAGTGCAGATCTGGTCGACAATATCTTAACCCAAATGCCTGATAACCCCAGCATACTTATAAGTAGGGCGCAGAGCTACCAGGAAGCAGGGGACTACGACAAGGCGATGGACTGTTATCAGTATGCCATTCATTTTGCGACAGAACAGGGCAAAGCCAGGTCCTTGCAGGTAGCATGCTACAATATGGGCTATATGCAGGCTGCACAGCTGCAATCAAATGCAGCCGCACTCGCTAGCTTTGCGCAGAGCATAGCTGCCGGCAATCAGGATTTTTGGTGTTATTACTGGGCCACACACTGTGCATATCATTTAACCGAAAATAAGGCCACGCTGGAATATGGCAGACTTGCCTTGCTGCACCTAGCAGATCAACAGGGCGTAGACAATAGCATTGTCGCTGAGATTTATGAACATTTGGGTACAGCGCAATTGGATACGCAAGACTTTGAAGCAGCTGTAAATAGCTACCAAGCAGCATTGACTTATCAGGATAATCCCACAACTAGAGGGAATCTAAAGCTTGCACAAGCGCAGCTCAAAACTCCTTCAGCCTTCTTAAAGAAACTCTTTGGGCGCTAGCTTAGGATATGCTTTGCATCTATTTTTAGTAGGTTTTTAACCTAATTATGGCCTGTAAAAACTATCTTTGCACCCTAAAAAATAATTATGTTAGCAGATTTAAAAATTTACAAGAATAAAAAGAAAGCGCTTCAATCCTTGCTTATTTCAGCAGGCATCTGTCTACTGCTTGGCATTACCTTTATTTATGGGCTGGGTATATTTGATACTATCTTTAAGGTTAAGGTTGCGGTAGTTAGTGGAATCTTGTTTGTTTTTATACTTATCTTGTTACTTAAGGCGCTTTGGAGCTTAAATGATAAATCTCCGGTGTATGAGCTGACAAAGGAAACGGGTATGGGCAAGACCACCCCCTTGTCGAAAGCACTCGGTACATTTTATTGGAAAGATGTCAAGGGCATGCAGCTTAATAAAGTAGGTGGAGATACCCTCTTGACGATAGACCTAGGGAATGCCGAGTACTATCAGACAAAACTCTCTAAAATGTTCTTTAAAATGGCTTATGATCCATCAACTGAAGAATTACAGCTCAGCTATTCGGCTTCAGAAATTGATATGAGCATACAGGAATTGCAGGATGTATTCCAGACTTACTGGAAGGAAAGTCAAGCGGTATAGCAGTGATTTGGGGCATACGGATTGCTTTGCTGGGCTAAGCTATATCAGTTTAAAGGCTTTATACTGCGGGTGCAGCATAAAGCCTTTTTTTGTAAAAGTAAGGTATTGCTTTTTAGCATATTATCAAAAGCCAGTTTAATTCCTTACCTTATGGATTCTTAAGCTTTCTGACTTAAAATTCATAAAGCTTAGGGCATTTGTAACCAAATATGTTTTACATCATTAAATACAAATACCATGGCCAAACAAAATAAGGAAAAAAAAACCTCAGATAAAAAGGAGCCTTCAATGACTCCAAAGGAACGTAAGGCTGCAAAAGCAGTTAAGAAAAACGAAAAGAAAACCCAAGATTAATACAATTTAATACTATTGATCTAGGCAAGCTATCCTATAGCTTGCCTAGATTTTTACCCCCTCAAAATCCCCTTATTGAGGCTTTGAAATCTGCTTTCTGAAATGAAGCCTTCTTCTACTAAATTTTGCCTTCTCTTAATTATTCCATATTTAAAATTGAATTTTATCCATATTGTGCTTATAATGAATTGAAAAAGCATTAAGTTTGTGTTATAACCGATTGTAAATGGAAACATACCATAACAGGGTACTGGAAGCACTTCCAGTGCATTTACGCAAATATGTCGTGCCTCAGTTTTATGCACGTTACACCGCAATTGATCAAGCCTTATGGCGCTATGTAATGCGGCAAAATTATAGCTACCTCAAAGATGTGGCCTACTATCCCTATATTCCTGGCCTTAAGAAAGCCGGGCTGAGCATTGAGCGTATACCCGACTTACAGGAGATGAACGACAGCCTACAACAGATTGGCTGGGGGGCAGTGACGGTAGATGGCTTTATTCCACCTGCAGCTTTTATGGAGTTTCAGGCTTATCGGGTACTGGTTATTGCGGCAGATATTCGGCAGCTAGCGCATATTGAGTATACCCCTGCACCTGATATTATTCATGAATCCTCTGGGCATGCCCCTATTATAGGTGAGCCTGCCTATGCAGCTTATCTACAGTATTTTGGTGAAGTAGGCAGTAAGGCGATGTTCTCCGCCAAAGATTTCGAAGTCTATGAGGCGATTCGTAGCTTATCTATCCTAAAGGAAGATCCCAATGCTACACAGGAGCAGATCAGCACAGCAGAAGCCCTGCTGGAAACTATACAAAGCAATATGGGCGAGCCTTCAGAGATGGCCCTCCTTAGCCGACTGCACTGGTGGACAGTAGAGTATGGCTTGATTGGTACGCTGCAGGATCCCAAAATATATGGAGCAGGGCTGCTCTCCTCAATCGGAGAAAGTGCCAGCTGTATGCAGTCAGAGGTGCCTAAGCTAGATTATACGCTGGATGCGATCAATTACACCTATGACATTACAAAGCCGCAGCCGCAGCTCTTTGTAACGCCTGATTTTAAGCAGCTCCGGGACGTCTTGGATGAGTTTGCCAGTAGCATGTCTTTCCGGGTTGGGGGGAAGCAGAGCGTTGACAAAGCCATTGCCTGCAAGAATTTGTGTACAGTCACCTATAGCTCTGGCCTACAGGTTTCTGGCGTTTTTGAGGCGGTAGGACCCAGTGCAGAACTTATCTATTTAAAAACCAATAGTCCCACTGCGCTAGCCTTTGAAGGTCAGCAGCTGGCAGGACATGGAAGAAATTATCATAAGGATGGCTTTAGTTCGCCTGTGGGGAAGCTCGCGGGCATGGCAAAGTCTTTGGAGAATATGTCCGATGCGGACTTAGCCGCTGTAGGGATTGTTGTGGAGGCCGAAGTAAGCTTGCTCTTTGCCTCGCAAATTCAAGTGCAAGGCCGATTGAAATCTATGGTCAGGGAAGGAGATAAGCTTTTACTATTATCTTTTGAGGACTGTACAGTACGCAGCCTAATCTACGATGCCGTCTTCTTTAGACCTGAATGGGGAGTCTACGATATGGCAATTGGCGAATCCATTGTGTCTGTATTTTCAGGAGCTGCAGATAAAGATGCCTATGAGCAGCATGCTGAGGTATCAGCGCTGCAAAGTTACCGTCCGAATTACGATGCGAGTACGCAAAAGCTTCATGGCCTTTATGCCCGTATTCGGGCTTGTCGAGAAGCAGGAAGCCCCAGCCTACTTGAACTAGAGGAGCTTTTTTTAGTGTTGCAAAGCGATTATTCCTCGGATTGGTTAAGCCTTGTCGAATTATTGGAAATGGCAATACAACAGGACTTTGCCGATTTGCAAGCCAAGTTGGAGCAGAGCTTGATGCTAAGGCTAGAAGCTCAGCCTGCCCTTAAGAAGTTAATACATGACGGCATACGCCTAGCAAGAGCACAGGATGTTGCGCTAATGCCTTAGGAATATGCTTCTGCTCCTAAAAGCATAGGCTATAGAACTAAAGGATATTATGGATTAAATATAGCTAAAAGCCCCTCCAGTTTGGAGGGGCTTTTAGCATTTATAGGATAGCCTAAAGTAGGGGTTTAGTGATAGTCCCCCCAATCTACCTGATAAGGGTAAGGCTCGTAGACTGCATTCCCTTCATTAATCGTATAACCCTGCTTGGCATATTCCTGCCCAAGCTGCATTAATTCCATATACTCCGCCTCGGGCCTCCCGATGCGGAACAGGCATAAGGCTTTGTAATACAGTGCGTCAGAAAACTTGGGATATTGCTTTAGGCATATGTCAAATATAGCCAAGGCTTCCTTGTACTGCTGCAATTCATAATGCGTAAGGGCATAATAAAATAAATCAAGATGATGTGCTTCGCCCATTGTTAAGGTTTGGGTAGCGATAGTCTTTTTAAAGTTGCGCTCCGCATTTTCAAATTCATTGAGCATTAGCTGAGCCAGGGCAATATAAAAGGTATAGGTATGATCCATCTCATAGGTATCACCCCATATCTTAATGCTTTCCTCAAAGTCTACAATAGATGCTGCGTAACTTTTGGAAAAAATACATTTGATAAAGGCGCGATAGGGCAAGTACCGCTTGCGATCATAGTGTACAGCCTTGTCAAGGTAGCGCATGCCCACCTCATATTTACGACTTTTAAAATAGGGCATTGCCTTTTGCTGCCAGAGATAGGCGATGGTGCTATCCTGCTGTAAGCCCTCATCCAAGGCGGCTTGCCATTCTGGAAGCTGATACCTATAGTTAAAGGTATGTGCGCGATTGTTGGCATAGCGGGTGATAATTGAATCCTGATTAGCCTTTTTGGCATCCTCATTTAGTGCTACAACATGCCTGGCATTGCAGGAGCTAAGAATTAATATGATGCAGAGCAATATGGGGCTTAACAAGCGCAAAGGCGAGATTTGATTCATACTAAAATTAATGGTTCGGATACGAATATAAGATTATTATAGATAAGCTGTTGAAAGTCATCTTTATCAAGTCGCTTAGGCATATTAAAATAAGCGAATTTACCAAGCCTAGGCAAGCTGGCTTTTACGCAATTTTAAAGCTGCACAAGCTTGTTTGTGTTGCGAGGAGGTCCGTCTTAGCATTTAACTTTCTATTCCGGCATAAAGCTTTGCCTACTTAGGTCACTCTTAGAAATGCTGGCTGCTGGGATCGTGGTTTATAATTTAAAAATTTGGGAATAATACTATTAAATTGTACTTCTGTCTTTAAGGTGTAATCAGCATAAAAACTTGATTATTAATATTTAATGTTTTAAATTTCACAATAGTAAGCGTTAACGGAATTAATAGAATTAATGTGTGAAAACGATAATTATTCCAACTGATTTTTCACAGCCCGCTACTTATGCTGCAATATTTGGGGCAACCTTTGGAGCGATGATTGGTGTAGATAAAATTGTGGCTTTGCTGCTCTATACAGTGCAGGTAGATTTCGCACAGGCCAGTTTGGCTTAAAAATCACTATACATAGCTATTTTTTGTTAATCTATATTGTATTTACTTTGTAATACAGACTTAAGCTAAGTAATTGCTTAAGCTAAAGTAATATATTTTCTAGTGTTTAACTTGATGTTACTGATCCTATCATGTTGCATCCTTAATATGAAAAGACCAATTATTCCTTAGTATTTTTCATTTACCGATTTGATCAAATCTATAATATGAGCTTATTAGAACTGGATATTATAAAAAAGTCATGGCAAAAGATAGCCCAAAATTATCTAGGTGAGTTAGCTGCCTTGCATCATTTCGACATCCATAAAAAGATGAAAAATGTATTTCATTTAGGAAAGTATTATTACTACCTCTTGAATATTCCACATGAAACCATGGAGTATGTAAGTGATAGTTGCTGTCTGCTACTGGGCTTACAAAAGGCTAATGACTTTACGGTTGCCTATGCCTTGAACAACATTCATCCAGAGGATTTAAAGCGGGTAGCATTTTTTGAACGCAGGGTCTCCGAGTTTTTTAATAATTTGAATCCAGACTTAGTCTTAAAATATAAAGTATCCTATGATTATCGCATACGTAAAAGCAATGGTGAGTATATCTGGATATTACAACAGGTAGTGCCTGTAGAAAGTAATTCGGAGGGTGCTGTCTTACGGGTCATTGGCGTACACACCAACATAACGCCTGTCAAGGTAGATAATAAACCTTCTGGTCTTTCCTTTATTGCTTTAGATGCTGGTCCGTCCTATAATTTTGCCTACAAGTCTACCAATATGGAGATCGTTAGCCACATGTTTTCAAAAAGGGAAAGGGAAGTATTGGCATGGATAGTTAAAGGGAAAAAGAGCAGTGAAATCGCTGATATTTTATGTATCTCTCTGCATACGGTCAATACACATCGTAAGCGGATATTACTCAAATCTCAATGTAAGAGTACTTTTGAACTAGCTTTAAAAGCATTTGAGTTGGGTTGGGTATAAGCTTTTTAAATGAGGGACGCTTCTTTTGTTTTCTGCCACTTTTAGGTTTTTAGGATCATTAACTGTTGCTCTAGCTCGTGCTTATTGTAATAATCGCTTTTTCTAAAGGTGTAATTAATGAAATAACTTTAGGCTGATCTGTACTGGTTTTATTA
>JASLCA010000019.1 GCA_030146225.1 Sphingobacterium sp.
CCCGAAAAAAGCAGTAACATGACCATAAACAATACTAAGGTCGTATTGCGCAACGAAAACGTCACGACATTTTGTACAAGTTTTTTCATGATGGACTACTGATTTAGGTTTTCATAAATTATCAAGGCATTTGAACTTATTACCTTGTCTTTAGCTGACAGACCTTCTTTTATATAGACAAAGCCTTCTTTGCTCGCTAGGGGCTCTATAACTTTTGCTTCGATCTCACAGTCACTCTTGTAGTGTAGCACATAGGATTTATTATTACTAAATACGACCGCTTTGGTGGGGACTGCGATTGCCTTGCCCATGTCGTTGCGCTTGTCGATTATAATATCTGCGCTTAAGCCTGGCATTAGGTTTAGGTTTTTATTGGCTAAGACTACGCGTGCCTTTAGCACATGCTCATTGTCATCAAAAACATTATACACCTTATCAATCCTTCCGCTATACAGCTGATCTGGATAGGCGATGGTGCGTACACTGACCTGATCGCCTACATGTACATAGCGAAGGTTGCTGGCATAGATATTTACCATGACCCAGACCTCATTCAGATTGGAAATTGCAAATAGCGGATCGCCTTCTTTTGTTATGGATTGTCCGGAACTTATCGCCTTCTGAATGATATAGCCATTCTTTGGGGCGACAATATGAAAGGTGCCATCTCCTGCTGCCTTAAAGAGCTTTAATGACTCTTCAATACGCTGTAACTCGATCTGGGCACCTTCTAGCTCATGACTTATCTCTAGCAATTCTGGGCCTGCAATTAAGCCATCATTCAGCAGGGATTCTTTTGCTAGCTTCTGCTTTTCTAAAAGCCGAATCTGACTGCGCTGATATTGTTGCTGCCGATATAAATCTTGTATATCCAAGGATTTAATTGTGGCCAACACCTGTCCTTTTGTAACATAATCGCCCAATTCAAACTTGACTTGCTCTACAACGCCTTCTAAAAGACTTCTAAAGGCGACTAGGTCGTTTTCATTGTACTCAATCTTGCCAGACAATAAGAGCTGCTCGGCAATATTTTCTTCGTCCACCTCTACAATAAGCGTGGAGGCTTTCAGGGTATCATTTAAACAAAATTTTTGCGCCGCTGCTGTATTAATCGGCTGCTCTTTCACCTTGCTGGTGCAGGATGCCATACTGGCTATTGCCAATAGCAATAAGGGGTATCTGGTGTTGTTTCTCATCTTAAAAATCTTTTCCAACGATATATTGTAATTCTTCATAGGTATTTAGATAGTCTGCAACAAGCGCTACATAGAGCTGTTGTGATTCCCGAAATGACTTTATAAAATCCACGTATTCGATAAGGGAAACGCGCCTTTCTTGCAAGTTTTTACGGTAGTTTTCTACGATTAGTTTATAATCGTCTACACGGAAATTGTCCCATTGCTTCAGGGTTGTCTCATAGGTCAAAAACTGATCTTTAAGGCTGATAAGGTTTTGCTGTAAGTCAAAGCTGGTCGCCTTTAACTTGTAGTTTTCCTGTTCTATTTGAAATCTTGCTGCCTTTATCTTGGCTTTGTTTCTATTAAATACGGGGATATCAAAGCTTATTCCGGCACCCACAAAATCTTGCATAATATTCCCTCCTCGATCATAGCCCAATTGCAGGGTGATATCGGGCTTGCTATTGCTCTTTTCTAAGGCTAGATTCTGCTGGGCGATGGCGAGCTCATTTTGTTGCATCTTTATACCTGCATGGCTGCTTAAGCCGATGGCCAACAACTCGGCAGGAAGGTTTGCGGACAGGCTATTGCTAAATTCTGGAAATACTATTTGCGCGGTGTTCAGGTCTGCTATCTGGGTTAGGGCAATTAGGGTATGGAGTAGCTCCTTCTTTTCGATGTCGATGTCGACCACCTCTTTTTGCAATGCCATTAGCTCTGCTTGTACCCGATAGACTTCGGCATAGGCTATATTATTATTTTTAGACTGGCGCTCATATTGCTCATGTAAGCGCTGAAAGCTTTCATAGATGGTCTGCAATTGCGCTGCGGCTTTTTGTTGCTGGGCTAGGCTATTAAAGGTTTGGCGCAGTTCTTTTTTGAGTTCGCGCATTAAGTCTTCATAGGCTAATAGCTCCCCTCCTTTTTCGAGCTGCCGTATGGCTACGCGATTCTTTCTTTTTCCGGCGGTTTCAATCAACTGCTCTAGCTCTACGCCCAGCTGCTGATGCTTGCCATACTTGCCAAATAGATTGGGCAGGGTTTCGGATCCGGCATTGTGCCAGAGGTTGACTTCGGATAAACTAAATGTGGGATTGTTCCAAACTTTCTCTTGTATGAGTTCTGCATCTGCGCGCTGTATATTAAACTTTTGCGCTATTAAGGCATAGTTGTTTGCTAGGAAGGCTGACTCCAAATCGGATAAGGAGTAGCTTTGGGCTTGCAGGTTGCATGCGAGTACTACTGCGGCTATTGTATAATATATCTTTTTCACCTCGTTTATATCTTTGCCGACAAAACTACTGTCGGAAGATTAAAAGGATGATTAAGTTAGATTAGAATTGGATTAGAATGTAAGCCTTACACTGGTTCCTTGGGGGCTGGAATCAATAGCTAAGGTGACATTATGCAGGCTAAAGATAATATTGGCCATGGACAGTCCAATCCCCTTGCCTTGAAAGCCTTGCACATTGTTGGCCCGAAAGAAGTTGTCCCGAATATGCGGCAGGTCTTCAGCGGGGATTCCTATGCCTTGATCCTGAATAATTACCTGTAAATGCCCTTCGTCTTCTTTGAGGGTTATTTTGACAGGCTTGTTATTGGAGTACTTGACGGCATTCTCCAAAATATTGCTCACGGCTAGTTCAAACAACTTATCATTGCCTTCCATTAGCATTAAGGCATGGTCTTCAACGGCTATATCGACTTCTATCTGTGCCTTGTGATAGAGTATCATATATTCTATTACCTGCCAGATTACTTCATCCACCCGAAATTCCTTAAATTCAAAGTTGGTCTTAGCGCCAGACAGGAGCATCATCTGATCGAGTGTCTCCTGCAAATCATGTGTGTACTGCTTGAGCTGCGTAATTGTCTCCTCGTACTCTTCTATGGACCTGCGCTTGGTTGTGGTTACTTCTAGCGTGCCGAGCAGGGCTGTAATGGGCGTCCGCAGCTCATGGGACACATAGTCTATAAAGTTCTTTTGAATAATAAAGGTTTGGGATATTCGGTCCACAAAGTGGTTGTAGGTGGTGACTAAATCTTGAATCTCGGTATAGGACTTTTCGAGTTGAATGGGCTCGTGAAAGTTTTTACTATCCCGCTCTTTGAGTTGTTTGACCATATTTAATATGGGCTGATAGGCTACATAGCCTAGGTATTGGGAGAATAGGTAGATAAAGATTAAGCCTATAAAAAATGTAATGCATAGGATCTTCATGAGGGAGTACATCTGCCCCTGAAACTCCTCCTTGGACTCTCTGGTAATAACCACAAAATCCCCTTGATTGTCCTCATAAAAGATCCCATTGTAAAAGAAATTTGGGGAATCAAAGAAGGCATTTTTTTGTTGTGTAACTTGCTGTATAAAGCCATGAGGTATCTCTCCATCGAGTTGCATATCCCCATTGAACTGGTTGCCTATGCTATCAAAGACGACAATATTACTTCGGGAGATCGCTTTGTTGAGTTGCGAACGTATATGGGCATGCTCCAACAAGGGGAGCTCATCCTGCTCTAGGTAATAGATGGCAGCGAGAAGCGATTTATTTTCCAAAGACTTGTATTCCTTCTGCTTCATCTGCGCCGCATAGGATAGGTAAATTATGGCGGAGATAGCCAGGGTGATAATGCTAAAAATTAATAAGGCGTAGAGGGTTAGTCTGTTCTTAAGCTTCATAATTATCCTTTAAACATGTAT
>JASLCA010000040.1 GCA_030146225.1 Sphingobacterium sp.
TCTTACTAATTCTATTCGCCTGTCGAATAAACTGATAAATTGAAGCTATAACGCCCAACATGGTGAAGCCCTTAGTCCACCAGCCAGCCCCTCCAGCAAAGCGATCATCAATCCAAGACCCCAATAAATAAGCTAAATAAATGCTCGCTGCCATTTGAAATGGCATAGAAGTGAACACAATCCACTTATTAATTTTCTTTTGCGGTTTCTTTTCTTTCAATCTGCTAATTATCGGCCTGCAAATATAGGTATTTATTACCAGTAATGGCTTGGCTAATTTCCTTCTGTTTCGAGCACCCTTTGGCCCACCTTGATCTCTGGATAGCCATAATCATCGCCAAGCAACATCTTGATTTCAGAAGAGGATTTACCCTCATTTTCACGGAGTACTGTCAAGATTTTTTGCAGCTTGTGCTCCTCAACTAAATCCTCGGCATCAATATCTGTACCCACATAATGAATTAAGTGCCCATAGATTGTGCCCGCAACCATATCCCGCTTCTTTGCAATGTCTTCAATCGTCATCCCATCCAAGTAAAAATCCAAGGAAATGGCCTTGGTATCTTTTACCGCACCTTCGCTTTCCTCCTTAACGGTATCGTCCTTCACGGTCACCTTTTGATTTACCTCCTGCACCGCATCGGCCAAATCGCCCTCCTTGGTTAGGATATCCGCTATGGTAAGACAATGCGTGAGCTGCTCCTTCTTACGACGTAAATCCAACAGCATGGATTTGAGCTCTTCAATATACTTCTTGGTACGTTTTTTAATCTTCCAATCTTCAATATGGCTTTGGGTTGTTAATAGGACTAAGCTATCAAACTTAGGTAAAAACCAGGCTACCGCCGACTTTGTACGCTCACAGATTTTAGCATAATCCAAAGCCTCCTTATTGCTCAACAAGGCGTAGAGCTGCGTGACAAACTTATTTGCAACCTTCTCCTGCTCCAACAAAGCCTGTACCAAGCCCTCAAAATACTGCTCTGCCTCTGGCTTGCCATCAATATTTCGATCCGCCAAAGACTGTTGCAGCTCCTTTGCATTTTCAACCAAGTGGTTCCAACGGAAGCTCTGCACCAAGATTTGCGCTAGATAATTGCGTTGAGACTGCTCCAGCACTTCATTCATCTGCTCCTCTGCTAAGCTGCGCTTCATAAAATCCACCACCTGCAAATCCGTACGCACCGCATGCGGCTGAATCTTCGTCTTCAAGACCAACCCGCCCAAGCCTGTCAACCTACTTAAGGCCACATAGACCTGCCCTGCCGCAAAGGAAGTGCCGGCATCCACGACAGCCTTCTCAAAGGTTAAGCCCTGGCTCTTGTGTATGGTAATCGCCCAAGCCAATCGCAAGGTGAACTGTGAGAAGGTCCCCAGCACCTCTTCTTCAATCTTGTCTTCGCCCTTATTGTATTTATAACGGATATTTTCCCATGTTTCACGACGAACAACCACATCCTCGGAGCCATCTTTAAAGCTGACCAGCACCTGATGCTTGTCCAAGTTTAGCTCCTTAACCGTACCTATCTTGCCATTAAAGTATTTCCGATCCTCTCCCGTATCATTCTTAATAAACATTACCTGTGCCCCCAATTTCAAGGGTAAAGACTCATCCGCGGGAAAGGAAGAGTTTTGGAACTCATCCTTTACGACCGCCTTCACCTGATGCAGCTTGCCCTCCAAGGCCATTAACTGTTCCTGATTAATAGAGTCGGCGAGCTTATTATGTGAGGTAAGTGTAATATATTGATCCTCTAGCGTAGGCGCAAAGTCGGCCTTATGATGCGCATTGAGCTTCTCAAAATCCTCCTGCGTACATTCATTGTTTCGAATATTGTTGAGTAGGTGAATAAAATCCCCATCCTTCTGCCTATAGATCTTATTAAGCTCCAACATAACAGGTGGATGCTCCCGCAGCACCTTCGCATCAAAGAAGAAAGGGCTGGAATAATGATCCCGCAATACATGCCATTCATGATCGCGCACCACTGGAGGGAGCTGATAAAGATCCCCAATAAAGAGCATCTGTACCCCACCGAATGGGCGCATATCCCGTCTTACCGACTTCAAGATAACATCAATCGCATCTAAGGTATCCGCCCGTACCATGGACACCTCATCAATAACCAATAACTCGAGCTCTTGTAGGATTGCCCGGCGCTGCTTGGTCAATTTAATGGTGGAAAACAGGCGGCTTTTATTGTAGATATGGCTATCCTGTTCATTCCATGCCAACTCATGATTCTCAATAAAAGTCCCGAAAGGCAACCAGAAGAGTGCATGCAGGGTGGTTCCGCCGGCATTCATCGCTGCAACCCCTGTAGGGGCAGTAATGGCCATCTTCTTATAAGAATTTTCACGTATATACTTTAGGAAAGTGGTTTTACCTGTACCCGCTTTACCTGTTAAAAATAAATGTTGATTGGTTTGATTTACAAAAGAAACAGCTTGTATAAAAGCCTTATTATGCTCATCAAATTTTGGTTGTGCCATGAAATGCCCGCCTTTAAAAATTATAGATTTAACAAAGATAAGAATATCTCTACTTCACAGGTAGCAAAGCGCTACAAACTCTGCTTTTTTTAGGGTTATTTAAAGAATAACTACTAACTTCACGCTAAATACTTAGAAAATGGCAGAATATATAGACAAAGGTGAACTTTTCGCTCAAATTGAGGAGCAACTGAAGGCGCAAGGCTTTACGATCGACAATATTGATCAGACAAGACCTTGGGGTGGATTTTTTGTAATCAATGAAGACCAAGCGCAAAAATTTGCCGATCAGTATTTTGATAGTTTAGACATTCAAGACCTTAAGAT
>JASLCA010000098.1 GCA_030146225.1 Sphingobacterium sp.
CTGGAGACTTGCCTGCATTTACATATTTTTACAATCAATATAGTCTTGCCATTTTACGACGCTTTAAGCATATGGTGGCAATAGAAGAGGTTGCGGAGGAATTGCTGCAAGATCTATTTCTTAAGGTTTGGGAAAGAAAGGAACAGATTGATGTAACACGTTCCTTTCAGGCATACCTCTATAAGATTGCTGAAAACATGATTTACGATCATTATAGGCGGTTAAAGCGTGATACTATACTTTATCACGAGTTGCTAGCTGCTCATGGCTCTAAGTTTGAAGATATGGAAATGGACTTGCAAGCCAAAGAAGTCAAGAGAAGTATAGAAGAGGCTATAGCAGCGCTGCCTACCCAGCAAAGGAAAATATTTCAGATGTGTAAAATAGAAGGTAAAAGTTATGAGGAGGTGAGTGTTGAATTGGGGATCTCTGTAGCCACGATTAATACACATATCAGTAGGGGAACTAAAAAGGTTAAGGATTACTTATTGAGTAAGGATAATTTTATAGTGTTATGGTATACTTTTATTTCTTTGATTAGTGAGGATCTGTAGTTGTTCAACAAGGTTTTTTCCTTAGAAGTTGTAGACCTAAGTTGCATATTTATGTTTTTTTTACTATTATGTAAATTCATAGGTGTATATAAATCAGTATAATAGATGTTTCAACACGAAGGAAAGAACAGAACGCATGCACATAATCTTGGGATTGCTTCTGTATTATCTTTTGTGGCGGGCATGGTCAATGTGACAGGCTATTTTACTGTATTTGAGATGACCACTAATGTTACAGGTCATTTTGTTTTCTTTACGAGCAAGCTCGTGGAGAAAGATTACTACCCAGCCTTAGGCTATGTGGCTTATGTGCTTTTGTTCCTCTTGGGCGCTTTTACCTCCAATCTGATTACACAATTAATAGCACGCCGAAAGCATACCTCTATTTATACGGCCCCAGCATTTATTGAGGCGAGTATTTTTGCCTTACTTGCCTACTATGGACAGGAGCTTGTGGCCATTCATCCCAACCTCTTGGCCTTTGCCCTGCTGTTTAGCATGGGCTTTCAGAATGCTTTGGTGACGAGTATCTCTGATGCCATTGTTCGTACCACGCATCTGACAGGCTTGTTTACGGACTTGGGGATTGAGTGTGCACAGTGGTTTTTCTATAGAAAGCCGGATGAACGGCGCAAGCTTAAGATCTCCATGCGCTTGCGAGCAACCATTATTGGCTCTTTCTTACTCGGTGCATTGGTCAGCGGCTATAGTTACGAGCGGTTTGGTTTGCATACCTTGTTTCTTCCATCGGCGGTATTGTTCTTTATCCTTGCCTATGATTATATTCAAATGCGTATTTCTGCGATGAACTTTTGGCGATAGCTCTCGGTCTGCAATCCTCAAAATCTTTTAAGCAAATGCTTCTGGTTTTTGCCTATTCTAGATTGCTTTTAGCTTTTGAATCAATTGTACCGCAGCCCTAAAATTATCAGCAGCCCTAATATTATAAAAACAACCCGCAATCTCTTGCATATTTATTGTCATTTTATACATGTTTATGAATGTTTTTGCGTTCAAATATGGGCTGTTTGCATGTTTCCTTTTGATTGTTAAATTCTTATTTAACAATCGATTGCGTAAGCTGTTTTCCCTATCTTTGACGCCTGTAAACTTTGTAAATATTAGATAAATATGTGCGGAATAGTCGGCTATGTAGGTCATGAAATGGCTTACCCAATAATTCTCGACGGATTAAAAAAATTAGAGTACCGTGGCTACGATAGTGCTGGGGTCGCCCTGCAATTGGGGGATCGACTCGCAATCTATAAAAAGGCCGGCAAGGTAGCTGCTTTGGAAGAATTTGTAGAAGGCAAGGCTATAGCTGCTCAGGTCGGCATTGGCCATACCCGCTGGGCTACACATGGGGAACCTGCTGATCGAAACTCCCATCCGCACTATTCCCGATCGGGGGATATCGCCATGATCCATAATGGTATTATTGAAAATTATATGCAGCTCAAGGCTGAACTCTTGCAAAAGGGCTACTCCTTTGCAAGTGATACGGATTCTGAGGTGCTGCTCAATTTTATTGAGGATATTAAGCTTAATAATGCCTGCTCGCTGGAAGAGGCTGTACGCATTGCTCTTAAAAGAGTGGTGGGGGCATATGTAATCCTGCTCTTGGACAAGGACCTGCCAGATACCATTATTGCGGCCCGTAAGGGAAGTCCACTGGTTATTGGGGTTGGAGATGGAGCACATTACTTGGGCTCGGATGCCTCGCCTATGTTGGCTTATACCAAGGATGTGGTCTATATCAATGATTATGAATTGGCTATTGTAACTCCGGATAAGTTAATCTTAAAGAATCTCGGCAATGAGTTGGTCACACCCTTTGTTCAAAAGCTGGATCTGGAATTGGCCGCAATTGAAAAAAACGGCTATGCACACTTTATGCTAAAGGAGATTTTTGAACAGCCTAATACCATCTTTGATGCTTTACGTGGTCGTCTGGATGCAGCCCAGCAGCATATCACCCTCAGTGGGGTGGACCGTATTCAGGATAGGCTGCTAGCTGCCGAAAGGATTATTATTGTGGCTTGTGGCACAAGTTGGCATGCCGGCCTACTGGCGGAATATGTGATTGAGGAATTGTGTAGGGTAAATGTAGAGGTGGAGTATGCCTCTGAATTTCGTTACCGAAACCCGATTATTACCGACAAGGATGTGATTATTGCGATATCCCAGAGTGGTGAGACTGCCGATACTTTGGTCGCTATTGAAAATGCGAAGCAGCAGGGGGCTACTATCTTTGGCCTAGTCAATGCGGTGGGTTCTTCCATTGCTCGCATGTCAGATGCAGGGGCATATACTCATGCTGGTCCAGAGATTGGCGTAGCAAGTACCAAAGCCTTTACCGCGCAGCTTGCGGTACTTTATCTCTTTGCCTTAAAGCTGGCTCAGCTAAAGGGGACCATTGCTGATGAAAGATTTGGGCATTTGCTGCAGCAGCTGGCCGAAGTGCCTGCTCATGTGCAGTGGATATTGGATACACAGGATCAAGCTATACAAGCTATTGCAGCTAAATTTAGTGATGCACGGGACTTTCTGTACTTGGGTCGAGGCTATAACTTTCCGATTGCATTGGAGGGGGCTTTAAAGCTGAAGGAGATCTCTTACATCCATGCGGAAGGCTATCCTGCTGCCGAGATGAAACATGGGCCAATTGCCTTGGTAGATGATCAGCTACCGGTGCTGTTTGTGGCTACTAAGGATGCCTATCAGGAAAAGATATTAAGTAATATGCAGGAGATCAATGCCCGCAAGGGCAGGCTAATCGCTGTGGTGACTGCTGGGGATAAGCTAATGACTGGCCTTAGCGAGGATCTAATGGAGGTCCCGTTAGTGGATGAGCTAATTGCGCCTATGCTTTCGGTGATTCCATTGCAGCTCTTGTCCTATTATATTGGGGTCAATCGGGGGGTAGATGTGGACAAGCCTCGAAACTTGGCTAAGTCTGTAACTGTAGAATAAATAGCTATGGCGACTATTATAAAAGAACCTTTAAATCAATTGGGCTATGGCTTTGTAGCCTCAGAATACCTGTCTCATGGGGATGAGTACAGCCAACGCAACCAGCAATGGGGCAATACTAAGGAGTTCCGGCAGCTTACTGCTGCCGAAATATCAATCCTTCTCGCCCAGCATAATTATGCTGCGGACTGGACGCAGGTATGGGTTACGGATAAGTTTTTGCCCGAATTAATTCAGTATGTTAAGTTTTACGGGCTTGTACGTATCGGAGATATGGAATCCCTCTACCTTAATTATCGGGATCTAAGGCTGCCCTGTGGCATCTATCATAGTACTGTTATTAGCTGTGACTTTGGGGATCGGGTTGCGGTGCATCAGGTCCATATTATGTCCCATTATATAGTAGGGGATGAGGTGATGCTGGCCAATATTAATGAGATGATGACCAGCGATACGGCTAAGTTTGGAAATGGCATCTTAAAGGCTGGGGATATTGAAGAACGTCGAATTAAGCTAGAGCTCTGCAATGAAAATGGGGGCCGAGCAGTTTGGCCATTTGATGGCATGCAGGCTGGGGATGTATTCCTTTGGTCTCGCTATCGGGCAGATGACTTGCTGCAACAGCGATTTCAGGAGATGACCGAGAATCAGTTTTCTAAGGATCGGGGCTTTTACAGTACAATTGGAGATCGCTGCGTGATCAAGAATACCCACACCATTAAAGATGTGAAAATTGGCACAGATGCCTATATAAAAGGGGTGAATAAGCTAAAAAATCTTACCATTAATTCATCGCAGGATGCCTTTACGCAGATTGGTGAGGGCTGCGAATTGGTAAATGGTATTATCGGCTATGGCTGTAGGATCTTTTATGGGGTAAAGGCGGTTCGGTTTGTGCTTTCATCATTCTCGCAATTAAAGTATGGAGCGCGGCTGATCAATTCTTTCTTAGGGGATAACTCCACCATTTCCTGCTGTGAAGTCCTCAACTCCTTATTGTTTCCAGCTCATGAGCAGCATCATAACAACTCCTTTTTATGTGCTTCTTTAATTATGGGGCAGAGTAATATGGCTGCTGGGGCAACAGTGGGCTCCAACCACAACTCGCGAGCTGCGGATGGCGAGCTTGTAGCGGGTCGGGGCTTTTGGCCAGGCCTCTGTGTGAGCTTAAAGCATAACTCTCGCTTTGCGTCCTATACCTTAATTGTGAAAGGGGACTTCCTGCATGAGTTGGATATTAAGTTTCCATTTTGTTTGGTCAGCAATGACCCTGCACAGAATAGGCTGGTGATTATGCCTGCATATTGGTTTATGTACAATATGTATGCGCTTATGCGCAATGCCCATAAGTTTGCTGCACGGGATAGGCGACAGTTTAAGAATCAACATATTGAATATGCGATCTTAGCGCCGGACACGGTGAATGAGATGTTCACGGCAATGGCCGAAATAGCATCTGCTGTAGGCAGGAAGGCTGCAGGGGATATAGCTTTGGAGGAGCAATTGGCCGAAGGGCATAAGCTCTTGCAAGAAAAGGCGTCTTTACCCAAGGGCGATCTATTGCTGAGCAATGTAGAAAATTCTAAACGCATGGTGGTTCTGGCCAAGCCTTATGAAAGCTATCAGCTGTATAAGCGCATGATACGATACTACGGGGCTTTGCAACTGATCAGCTACTTGCAGAAGTATACTTGGGCTTCCTTTAAGGCGCAATTTGATGGGCTGCTCTTGACGCGCTTTGAGGTACGTAATATTGGGGGGCAGCTCTTCCCGCTACAGAAGTTGGAGAGCTTATTAAAGGGGATTCGTACTGCTGAGATTGATCAATGGGCTGAGGTGCATAGCTATTACCATGCCTGTAGTGAAGCTTATCCCTTGGATAAGTGCATGCATGGCTTGGCTTCCTTGGCCGAGGTGACTTCCCGTGAATTTCAGGATTGGGATCGGGAATTTGTTGAGGAGCTTCTTCAGGAGGCAATAACTACGAAGCAGTGGATATTTCAGGAGATCTTGCAGTCTAGGCAGAAGGATTATGAGAATCCTTTTAAGCAGATGGTTTACGATTCTTATGCCGAGATGGAGCAGGTCGTAGGTCGGCTAGCGGACAATGATTTTATTCGGCAAGAGCGTCAAGATTTGGCTGCTTTTGAAACGAACGTTATGCAACTTATAACGGAGCTTTAGGCTAATTTAGGCGGTATAAAAAAGGGCAAACTCATGGTTTGCCCTTTTCTATAATATACCTTTACCAAGCTTGATCTCCCACTAAGGGTACAAAGCGGAAGGTGTCTAGTTCTATACGTTCAAAATCATTTTCTGCAATACGGAGGATGGTCACCATCTTTTGGGAGTTTTCATCCCCGACGGGGATAACAAGCAAGCCTCCTAGGCGTAATTGCTTAAGCATTAATTCTGGCACAAAGGGAGCTCCCGCTGTTACAATAATCTTGTCGTATGGAGCGTGTTCTGGAATACCTTTGGAGCCATCTCCTAAAAAGAAGTTGGGCTTGTAGCCCATATAGGGAAGTACCTGGCTTGTGCGTTGAAAAAGATTTTCCTGTCTTTCTATTGTAAATACATTGGCGCCCAGCTCCATCAGTACGCATGTCTGATAGCCTGATCCTGTACCTATCTCTAGGACTTTGTCGCCTTGCTTTACATGCAGTAGTTCGGATTGATAAGCTACCGTATAGGGCTGCGAAATCGTCTGTCCATCGCCAATTGGAAATGCAATATCCTTATAGGCTTGGTTCCAAAATGTCTCATCAAAGAAGAAATGACGCGGCACTTTACCGATTGCCTGCAAAACTCGGACATCAGAGATCCCGCGCTGCTCCAAATGTTTTACAAGCTGCTTTCTTGCCCCTTTTTCTCGGTAATTATCTACAAATTTATATGCCATCGTTGCTCAAAAATACCATTGTTAAGGCACATTTTATCAATCAAAGTACAAATTGTTTACATTCAAGCTACTATAACTTCTTTCCAATCATTATATTCGTAACCTAGCTATTTATGGATCAAAATATGAAGAAATTATTCGCCTTCCTTTGTGGGATATTTGTTTTTATTAGCCTTGCTTTTGCGGCGCAGTCTGCTGGGGCAGCTGGGGCTGCTCGTCAGGATGGACAGTTGAAAATCTCAGCTATTGGGAATAGCTTTTCGGAAGATGGCATCGAGAACTACCTGTATGAATTGGCGCAGGCCAGCAACAAGCAAATAATAATCGGCAACCTGTATATTGGGGGGGCTTCTTTGGAACTCCATGTCAAGAATGCTATTAAGGACGCGGCAACTTATGATTACCGCAAGATTGGTCTGGACGGCAAGAAGCTAAAGCGAAAAGCTGTCAGCATTGCCGAGGCTTTAGCTGAGGAGGACTGGGATTATATCAGCTTTCAGCAGGCTAGCTCCTTGTCGGGGCAGTATGATTTGATTATGCAAAGTCTCCCTGAGCTTATGAAATATGTGCGCGAAAGGGTAGCCCCCAAGACACAGTTTGTCTTCCACCAGACCTGGGCCTATCAGCAGGACAGCAAGCATGCTGGCTTTGCGAATTATGATCGGGATCAACTCAAGATGTACACGGCCATTGCAGCGACTAGTAAGCAGCTCTTTAAGGCAGAAGATTTTAAATATTTAATACCTGCTGGAACTGCAATTCAGAATGCGCGTACAAGCAGCATTGGGGATTATTTTACAAGGGATGGCTATCATCTGCAGTTGGACTATGGTCGATTTACGGCTGCATGTACTTGGTATGAAAAGCTTTTTAAGCTGGATGTACGCAAGAATAGTTATAAGCCTGACTTGGTTACAGCTGCTCAGGCTAAAATAGCCAAGGAGGCTGCGCATCAGGCCTGCAAGAAGCCTTATAAGATTTCTAGGATTAAGGGTTAATTAATGCCTTGTATAGCTAATAAAGCTGGCGTCCCAAAAGGACGCCAGCTTTAAGGATGTATTAGTTTTTCAGGAGTTCTTTATTCAGAAGCTCCACTGTCTCGGGTTGACTTGGCCTTGGGGCTTTATTGTTTTGCATAATGCCATTTTTGTCGATAATCATATAATGGGGTATTCCAGATATGTTGTATCGCTTTGCAAAGCTGCCCTTATTGCCATCTGAAGAAAGCACATGCACGCCTTGTATATTATCCTCGGCAATTGCTTTTTTCCAATGATCTTTATGATCATCCATACTCACAAACAAGAAGACTACATCCTTGCCTTTAAATTTATCATGCAATTGTGCCGCATGGTTTTTCATCTCATAGCGGCAGGGGGCACACCAGCTAGCCCAGAAGTCTAAGTAAATAACCTTGCCCTGAAAGTCGCTTAGCTTATAAGTTTTGCCATCGATTCCTTCTAAGGCAAAGTCAGGGGCTTTCTGACCATTTTTTAGGGTTTGATAGATTGCAAACTGCTGATCTACCTGCCCTCGGTAATAGCTGTCTTTGGCTAGTACGTTGTAGCGGGCAATAAGCTCTTCCATTTTGGATGCATCCTTTTCCCATACAATATTCATGCGGATCACATCTGCTAATGCAAATTCGCGCACCTTCCCACTAAACATTTTATCTGCCTGATTAAGCTTTTCAATTGCGCTTATTTTTTGCTTGACTAATGGGTCGTCCTGCAAGGCATGCTGTACCTGTAGATTGATTAGACGCCAGGTCTCAAAGTTGCTGAGGTGGATGTCTTGTATCTTGGGTAGGGCTTGCATAAAATCCCAGTAATCCGCTGGGATGGTTGGAGCCGTAGCCTTGTGCATATTTATGTATTGCGAGGCAAAGGCATATTTTTGCCCTGCCAAGAGGGCGAGGATGCTTATCCGGCGATTCTCATAATAAGCCGGACTGATTGCCGTCTGCTGGCTATCCCAATAGGCGAGTTCTTCCTGAGCGGCTTGATCCATAATTTGGCAAAAGGCGGCCGGACTTAAGGTGCTATCCTGAACCAAAGGCCCGATAAATTCCTGTTCTTTTAATTTGCTTTTGAAATTCCGGCCGATGCTATTGTTTTTGGCTGAAGCATCCTTGCTTTGAAAGCTCAGGCTACTGGGGTTTTGGGCGTCTAGTTCCATGCTTAACTTTTGTCCAGGCTCAATAAAGAGCTCCCGCAGGGATGCCTTTGCTCCAGCATAAACTGTAAACTGTAGCGGAATATTGTCTAAGGGGAGGTCAATCTCAAAATTCCCTTTTTTGTCCAACAATATCGTCCTGTCCATCTGCCCAAAGAAAAAGATTGGACTCTCAAAGACTAAGACTAGGCTGTCGGAAGTTTTATTGCTGATATGTCCCTTGAAAATTGTCTTTTGCTGAGCCTGTAGACTTAGGCTGAGCATGCAGACAAATAGACTGGTGAATAAAAATATATTTTTCATGTGTGTGTCCTAAATATTGTAAAAATAATGCCAGCCTATTCCCAACCTGGATTCTGCTTAAAGCCTGGGATAACCGAGCGGTACTTGTCCAGCTCAGCTTGAGGAATAGGGAATATATCCATCTTAGGGCTGTACACTCTTTTTTCTACGAGTACTGGTGTGTAAACTGTATTTCCATTTGTCTTTTTAATAGAAATCCCCATAAGGTTTACAAATGCATCTTGTGCAATATTCCAGCGTTTGGCATCAAAGAAGCGCTGTTGCTCAAAGGCCAATTCTACGCGACGTTCATTCATATAGCGCTCCCAAGTAAGCTGAGCGGCGGTAAGGGCTGGCATCTCTACCCCTTTACGTGCCCGAATAAGATTGACATAGATAACCGCTTCATCGGCTTTACCTAGGTTGAGCAAGGCTTCGGCATAGTTGAGCAATACTTCCGCATAGCGCATCTCAATGTAAGGGTTGAAGTTGCGGGCATCCCCACTGATACTGAATCTTGGGAAGAAATCCATTTCCATGCCCTTGCGTAGGTAGTAGCCTGTCTTTGTCGCATTCTGCGGACTTAGGGTGCGATCCAATCCGCCATCTTTAAGGTCCATGCTGCGGGAGCCGCCCTTGCCATCTGACCAGGTCGCCCCATCGTAAAGCACAGATGCATAAAAGCGCGGATCTCTATTTAGATAAGGCGCTGCTGCATGGGCTGGATTGCTCCAGTCAAATCTGCTTGAAGTCTTGATACCTGCTGCTTGACTGATTACCTCATAGGCATCCACTGCTTCCTGAGAGGGAGCCGAGCTGCCCCGACCTCCTGTTGTAGGGGGTTGAATATTGAAGTCTAAGAGATTGTAATCTGTAGAGGCTTTATTAAAGGGTTTGTAAAAGATTAACTCTTTATTAATCCCTAAGAATACCTTTGCATAGTCATCGTGCAAGCTATAGTAGTTTTTCGCGATTAAGTCCTTGGCAGCTTCTGCGGTGCGCTCCCATTTTTGCTTGTCATTATTGGGGTTGTTCATCGGGCTGGCCGCATACATTAATACCCGAACTTTTAGGGCCATAGCTGCTCCTCGTGAGGCTCTTCCTGTAGCTGTTTTATCAGGAGTCGGCAATAAGGCAATGGCCTGATCTAGATCCTTAACGATCGCTGTAACGGTTTCATCATAGCTGGAACGATCTACATAGATATCTTCGGTAAGCGTCTGTGGATGTAAGATCACAGGCACTCCTAAGCCTTTGCCTCCGTATTGCTTGAGCAGGATGTCATAGTAGTAGGCACGTAAAAAATGTACCTCCCCTGTAAGTCTATCTCGATCTGGTCCTGCGGGAAGTTTATCGTTGTTCTTAAGGAATAAGTTTGCACTTCGGATAGATTTGTAACTGCCATCCCAACGGTTTAAAAGGTTGGTGCTCGCGTTAAAGTTTCCCTGTACAATGGTGTTTGCACGGGCAGAAGTATTGGTCGTCTTGGCTTCATCCGATGCCGCATTAAAATTTAATGGATAATTCGCTATATCTGTCGGCAGGCTTAAGTACAAGGAGTTTATAAAGGCCTCCGACAAGGCTAAATCCTTAAAGAGATTGTCCTCTGCATAGGATGCAGGCTTTAAGTCTAGGAAATCACTGTTGCAACTGGTATATGATAAGCAGCTGAATAATGCTAGGTATAATATTCTTTTCATGCTTTTGATGTTAATAGTTATGATACGCTTACTAAAAATTAATATTTAATCCCATGCTAAATGTTTTCTGTAGGGGGTAATACCCTCCTGTACTGAAGCCACCTCTAAGTTCTGGATCAAATATTTTTAGATTATCCCAAGTGATTAAATTGGTTCCACTGGCAAAGACGCGTAAATAGCCCAGTTTAATCTTGGAGGATATTTCCTTTGGAAGGGTATAGCCTACCGTTAAGTTTTTTAGGCGTAGGTATCGACCATCCTTATGCCAGTATGTGGAGGCCGCTTTATTGTTATTGCTGTTTACAAATAGGCGCGGATAGCTGGCATCTGTATTGTCTGTTGTCCAGCGATCCAAATGCTGCTCGTAAGCACTCCCTAAGACCAAAAGCTGACTTGCAAATGCCCATCCTGGATCTCCAGAAATACTTAAGGAGGATTTGCCTACTCCTTGCAATAGGAAGCTCAGGTCAAATGCCTTGTAGGCTAGGTCTCCACTGATGCCATAGGTAATCTTTGGGGTGCTTGGGTTTCCAATACGGGTGCGATCAAAGGCATCTATCTTGCCGTCGGGCACCCCATCAGGACCACTAATGTCGGCATACTTAATGTCCCCTGGCTGTACAGGTCCAAATGTTTGTTTTGGGCTGTTTGCTATTTCCTCATAGGACTGGAATAAGCCTATACTCGTATAGCCAAATCGAAGGTAATCCTGTGTGCGACCCGACATAACTAGGTTGGGGTTGGCTTGGTTCTCTGGAATATACTCAATGGTGCTTTTTGAGAAGCCCATGTTAGGCTTGATGCTAATATGCAGATCGCCTATCCTTTGTCTATGGGTTAATGCCAGTTCAAAGCCCTCGTTGCGTACGGTAGAATTGTTCAACATCGGCAAGGAAGCCCCAAAGGTGCCTGGAAATGCCAAGGTGGGTTGCGCTAGGATATCGGTGGTACGCTTTCTGAAATAATCAAATTCAAGCCCCAATAGGCCATTCCATAGCTGCGCCTCTAATCCACCGTTGATAGTGGTGGCTTTCTCCCAGGTAATATTGGGGTTGGACATCGCACTCGGGGTAATGCTGGATAAGAGTTTATCGCCTAAGAATATCTTGCTTGAGCTCATATTGAACTGATCTAAGAAGGCAAAGGACGAGTAGATCCTGTCATTCCCCAATTGCCCCCATGAGCCGCGTACTTTTAACAGATTGATAAAGGACAATGCGCTATTTTCCTTGATAAAGCCCTCTTCTGAGATGTTCCAGCCTGCCGCAAAGGAGGGGAAGAGTCCCCAGCGACTTTCCTTTGGAAAGTTGGAGGAGCCATCATATCGGAAATTGGCTTCAAAAAGGTATTTGCGATTGTAGTTGTAGTTGAATCTTCCTACATAGCCTCTGCGTGCGGATTCTTCAAAGCCGCTAGACAGGTCTTGTCCTTCTGCTTCTCCGGCAAACAATTCATCCACAGCTGTGGACAAGAAGGTCGTGCGGTAAGCGCTTAAGCTGCGCGTATAGTCTTTTGATTGTGTAAATAGTACCAATCCTTTTACCTCATGCTTGCCAAATGTCTGCGCATAGTTTAAGTGCAATTCGCTGGTCAAACTTTGGAAGCGGTTGTTTGCTTCTCGAAGATATGAACCGCTGTATGCGCCCTCTTTGTAATACAAGCCATCATCCGTAAATAGGGTGTGATTCTTAGACCATAACTTGTCATCTCCATAGGATTTATTAAAAGAAAATAATCCTTTGATGGATAAACCTGGAACAAAGCTGATTTGTTGAACGGCACTCAATGTGCTAAAGAGTGACATTTTATTGCTGTGATCGTAGCCTTTTTGCGTATACAGGTACGGATTGTAGCGATCGTCGCCTCCAGCTACTACGCCAAACTTTGTGGGATCACTTTGGTAGCGATTGGGGTAGACGGGGGATGCCTTAAGCATATCTCCAAAAATTGTATAGGAGTATCCCGGAGGGCTGAAGGTCTGCGCATAGGTGCTTGCTAGATCCACGGATACACGTAAGCTCTTGTTAACATCCGCATCAAGATTGGAGCGTAGGTTGTAGCGCTTGAAGTTGTAATCCTCAATATATCCAGCTTGGTCGGTATGGCCTAGCGAAACAAAGTAGTTTACATTTTTACTTCCTCCTCTTAGGGATAGGTTGTGCTGCTGCTGTCTTGCTGTTGGCTTAAGGACCTCTTTTATCCAATTGGTATTTGGAAAGTGATCTGGATCAGACCCATCTCTAAATTTTTGAATATCTGCATCTGAGTAGATTGGACTGTAGCTGGCTGGTATATTTCCATTTGCATCCCGCGCATCATTGCGTAGAGCCTCATTATAGAGCGTGGCCCAATCCCAAGAGTTTAGCGGCTTTGGCATGCGGGTTGGCTTGTCTACGCCATAAAGGAAGTTGTAGCTTAAGGTTGGCTTCTCTTCCTTACCTCTTTTGGTAGTGATTAAGATTACGCCATTGGCTGCACGAGCACCATAGACGGCCGCTGCTGCGGCATCTTTTAGTACCGATATACTCTCAATATCATTGGGGTCTAAGGAAGCAAATACATCTGTCTCTGTGCGTCCTGATGAAAAATTACGTTGCATCCCATCAATAATAATTAAGGGGGTGTTGGTATGGTTTCCATCATTGAGGGTATTCATCCCGCGTACATTAAAGGTTGCGCTGCTACCAGGGTCATTTCCATTGGGACGGGTGACCGTTAAGCCTGGGAGGCGACCTACCAATGCATCGGATAGGTTAGGGGTTCCGTTCTTGACAATATCTTTGGAATCAATGGTGGACACGCTTCCGGTATAGGTCAACTTATTTGCCGTGCCATAACCAATGGCAACCATCTCCTCTAGCTCACTGGTGACCTGTGTAAGGCTAATAATAAGACGTTCATTTAAGGATTTTACTGCAAACTCTCTTGGTTGATGACCAATATAGCTAATCAAGAGGATGTCATTGAGCTGTACATCCCCAAGCTCAAACTCCCCATTTTCATCTGAGTAAGTTCCCTTGGTTTCGCCTTTGATCTTAATGGATGCATTGGACAGGGGCTTGCCGGCTTGATCTACAACACGGCCCTTAACAGCTTGTTGGATAATAGGGTTTTCTGTTGTCAGGCTTTTAGCTATGGGCACCACAATAATGGTTTTATCTTCGATAAGATAGCTAAATGGCTGGCCCGCAAAGCATTTTTCTAATACAGCGCTGAGTTGCATATTCTTGACGTCAATATCGACCTGCTTAGCATGCTGAATAAGCCTGTTGGTGTAGATAAAATCAAAACCACTTTGCTTCTTAAGCTCCTTAAAGACTGTGGTTAGGTTGGCATTCTTTGTGGCAATTGTGATGCTCTGTCCAGTTGACGAAAAGCCCAGTTGCAAAAAGAAAATCAACAAGAGCAAGCTTGTTAGGTTAATTCGCATTATCCATGTGTTTAAAGTGGGATAGTCCTTGCACAGACTAGCCCTTAGGTTTCGTAATTTTTTGTACATTTGGTTAGTGGGTTTTGCTACGTTTTGGCCATAGCTTATTGCTAGCTAGCGGTTAATCGGAGCATGATTAGTTAATTTTATTTTGTTGCACACAATGTAAAATGAAAAGCCCTTTTCGACGGGAGTGTTAGCGCACTTCCGTTTTTTATTGGCTATACAGAAAGTCTGTTTATGGCATAACCAATACCCTCCTTCCTTCAATTTTAAAGTTTATTGCCTGTGTCTTTTGTAGGGCTTTAAGCACCTCTTCTATACTTTTTGAACGTCGTATGGACCCGCCAAAGCCAGGGTCTGAAACCTTCCCAACATAGCTTATCTCTACATTGTACCACCTGCTTATCTGCCGCATTATTTCTGCCAAAGAGAGGTTGTCAAAGATAAATTCCCCATTCTTCCAAGCAATGGCCTGTTGACTACTCGGGATTTGTTTTACCAGGATCTTATCCTGGTCCAATAGTGCCTGCTGGCCTGGCTTTAACTTGGTCGTGCTATTGAAGGCTAGGATCTTTACAGAGCCTTCCAGCAAGGTTGTTTTTGTCTGCGCTTGGTCTTTATAGGCGCTAATATTAAAATGGGTTCCCAATACTTCAACCTGTTGCTGCTCCGTATCCACAATAAAGGGATGCTTGGAGTCTTTTGCTATCTCAAAATATCCTTCCCCTTGAAGCTTTACGCGACGCTGTCCTTGCTGCACAAGCTGTGTACTAAAGCTTAGGCTTGAGGCTGAGTTAAGCCATACGGAAGAACCATCGGGCAGCTGAATCTCGTAGGTCTCGCCATTGGCCGTGGCTATGCTATTGAGGGCTGTGCTAGGGCTGTTTGGGCCCTCGCTTGCCGCGATCTGATAGATGAGTTTCCCGTCGGCTGTCTTGGATATTGTCACCCCAGACTGCTTGGTTAGCTTTCCATCTGCTGCATCACTCAGGTTGATCACTGTGCCATCTGCCAAGGTCAGGGTCGCACCAGGCTGCCCAGCTTGGATTTTAATACTATCCGTTGTCAGGCTAGCGCTTTGAAAGCGATCTGTGGGACGGCTGTACCAGTAGTAGCCAATCGCAAGGATAAAGGCCGTGATGCTTGCCGCAATAGCCATCCTTGGGAGCCTGCGGGAGCTTTCTGCTGCTGCAGGGCTCGCGGCTGATGCTTGTGGCTGCGCGACTATTTCTTGGTATATTTTTTCTTTAACGAGCTCCGATGCTACTGGACTGGGCTTGTTATTAACATCCCATACGGCATCTATAAGCTGTAGCAGCTGAGCATCATTTGCGGTGTCCGTGATAAAGGTCTTCCAAGCATATTGCTCTTGGGCATTTAATGTTCCTGACTGATACTTCTGAAAGAGATCTTCTAAATACTTGGCATCCATAGGTAAGATTTATTGGCTAAAAAGGCTTTTTTACTATAATTGATAAGATCCTCTTTTATAGAGGTCGTATCTGGGACTGGCATAGGGGCAATGCTTTTTGTGCTGTTTTAATAAGTGGCTGTGCTGCAGGTGTTTAATTTTACAATAGCTTTAGGATTATTAAGATAATCGGCAAGTCCGTATGCGCTTTCATATGCGCTCTCAAGAACTTTAAGGCGAGCTTCATATGGCGATGTACTGTGCCTGGGGATATGGCGAGCTGGGTTGCGGCTTCTTCATACTTTAAGCCTTGCTGCTTACACAGTTGATACACGAGCTTCTGCTGCGGTGGGAGAAGTTGAATCGCTTCTTCTAGTAGTAGGCTTGTCTCTTTAAGTTGTAGGGCTTCTTCGGTTTCATTATGATCCTCTGCCCAATCGGATTTGGCATCTTTTAAGATTCGCTTTTCCAGCTGCTGACGCCTTAAGTGATCTATTGCTCGGCGCTTGCTTAGGGTTTTTAGGAATCCTTCTAGATCCCGAATTTCGTGGAGCGCTTGGCCCATCTGCCAAAGTTTGAGCATAACCTCTTGTACCACCTCCTGTGCTTGATCTGGAGATTGTAATATATACTGAGCAAAGGCATGGATTTTGTCAAAATAGTTAGTATAGATTTCTTTGAATGCCAATTGATCCCCCAAGGCGACTTGGGAAAGTAGTTGACGTTCGTGTTTTTTAGCAGCTATGCTCATGGGTTTACTATAATAACCATTTTTTAATATGGAAGTCTGTATAGCGAAGCGATGCTATTAAATTGCGCTATAGTTAATGCTTCGGTGTTAATACTTTAGCTTGGTTGGTTTGTTAATATTTAGGATCCTTAATTTAAAAATAGGTATAAAAAGTATTACTGCAAAATTAGTGGGAAGAATTGTGCAGGCCTCTGGGCTTTCTGGAATCCTGCATGGGCTTTTTCTAATAGCAAAAGGGCTAAGTATTACTTAGCCCTTTATGTTTTATTCTACAATGTTTAATCCTTCTAATACGGGGATGGGTTCTTTGTTTTCATTTAGTGCAACAAAGGTAAACATGCCTTGTATAGCTAACTCGCGGCCTTCTTCGTACATCTTTTCTAAGTAGATCTCCACCTTTACCTTTAAGCTGGTGCGGCCCACACTATGCACGCGGGCTACGGCTTCTATTATACTTCCCGATGGGATGGCCTTTTCAAAGTTTATCTTGTCCGATGATACGGTCACCAATTGCTTTCTACAAAAGCGTGTGCCCGCCATAAAGGATACTTCATCCATAATGGCCATAGCCTTCCCGCCGAAAAGGGTATCATGGTGATTTGTTAAAAATGGAAACACCGTCGTGAATACCCTAGTTTCGGATTTATCTATTCGCTCCTCAATTGTCATTTTTGAATATTTTTCTACAAAGCTATGAATTTTCTGCCTTTTCAACGTCTACTCCAATGCCTTTCAATAGCATGGATGCATTAAAGATAGTACACTTACCATGCTTTAACTTGTAATCAAAGAGCATTTCCCCATT
>JASLCA010000111.1 GCA_030146225.1 Sphingobacterium sp.
GATTACACAGGCTCAGCTGGGCGGCAGTCCTGCTGCTCCGGAAGCCCCAAGCTGGGAAGGGCAGGAGTTGGGGCGCTCTGCTGAAAGTGTGATTAGCACCCTGCTTGTGCATCTGGGCAGGTATGCCAAGAGTTATTCAAAATCGGCTATCTATGATTCTGTTTTTGCGACCCAAGAGGATTTTATCTACTTAATTAATCTAAAGGCTTTTGGGGCGATGACGAAGACCGATCTGATTAAGAAAAATATTCATGAAAAGCCGGTGGGCATGCAGATTATCAATAGGCTAATTAAGCAAGATTTGGTCTGGCAGCAGGATTCTCAGACGGATAAGCGCAGTAAGATTATTGTTATTAGCCGCAGTGGGCTGCAAGCTTTGGAGGAGCGGATGCTGCATATTCGAAAGGCTACCCAGCTTGTCGCTGGAAATTTAACAGAGGCGGAGAAGCTGGAGCTTATCCAGCTATTGCAAAAGTTGGAGTCTTTTCATCAACCTATATTTATCCAAAACTTGGATGCTTCGGATCTTTTGGAGACTGTCTATGAAAAATATTTTTTTACTAAAAACTAAACCGATTATGAGGAGAAACAAATTTATTCTAGCGCTTTCTTTTTGCCTTGCTATGGGATGCCTTTTAGGCGCTTGTACGGCTATTCCTAAGGAAGCTAAGTCTATTACTGGCTTTGATGTAAATCGTTATTTAGGTACTTGGTATGAGATTGCTCGCTTGGATAATCGCTTTGAAAAAGACTTAGACAATGCGGTGGCGCAGTATAGTTTGGATGCCAAAGGCAATGTAAGTGTGCGCAATAGTGGCTACAATTATATTACTGAGGAGTGGAAGCATGTGGATGGGACGGCTAAGTTTAGAGGGGACAAGCAGGTGGCTGATCTGGAGGTTAGCTTTTTTGGTCCATTTTATAGTGGCTATAATGTTTTGGCCTTGGATAGTAATTATCAATATGCGCTTGTTGCAGGCAAGAACCTGGATTATTTATGGATCTTGTCGCGTGAAAAGGATATTCCGGATAGCATTAAGCAAGCTTACTTAGCTCTTGCTAAAAGCGTAGGCTATGCTACTGACAAGCTGCTATGGGTTAAGCAAAATCGTGATAATCCATATGTGGATGGAAAATAAGCTGGTTATCTTCTGGTTTAGACGGGATCTTCGCCTGAGCGATAATAGGGCTTTGCATAAGGCTTTGCAGGCTGGCTACAAGGTCTTGCCGATCTTTATCTTTGATACTGATATTCTGGATCAATTGGAGGACAAGCAGGATCGTAGGCTGGACTATATACAGCAGGCTTTAGCGGGCATTAATGGGAGTTTACAGGAGCTTGGTTCAGGCTTAAAAACTTTTGTAGGCAAGCCCCTGGAGCTATTCGCTAGCTTGCTGGCAAGCTATCCGATTGCGGCAGTTTACTGCAATCGGGATTATGAGCCTCAAGCCATTGCTCGGGATAGGGCGGTCTATGATTTGTTGGCGCAAGCTGGCATTCCCCTAAAGGCGTATAAGGATCAGGTGATCTTTGATCGGGGCGATGTACTTAAGTCTGATGGCAAGCCTTATACGGTCTTTACGCCTTATGCACGCAAGTGGAAAGCGCTCTTACAAGCGCAGGATTATGCTGAGCTTAGCATCGATGTGTCTAATTTTTTCCAATTTCAGGCGCAGCCTATTCATAGCCTAGCAGATTTAGGCTTTCAGCCTAGTGGGATGGTCTTTGAAAAGCCTGAATTGCGGGCTGCTGTAATTGATGATTACGATCAATTTCGAGATTTTCCTGCACTGGGCCATACGACGCTGTTGGGGACTGCTTTGCGATTTGGGACGATTAGCATTCGACAATGTGTGCGCTTTGCGGCTATTCATAATCAAACTTGGCTATCCGAATTAATCTGGCGGGAGTTCTTTATGCAGATTCTCTATCACTTCCCAGCGGTGGTTCAGCAATCTTTTAAGTCCAAGTACGATTATATTGCTTGGCGAAACAATGAAGCAGAGTTTAGGCGCTGGTGTGCGGGGGATACGGGCTATCCCATTGTGGATGCGGGCATGCGGGAGCTTAATCAAACGGGCTTTATGCACAATAGGGTGCGGATGATTGTTGCAAGCTTCTTGTGTAAGCACTTGCTGATTGACTGGCGCTGGGGGGAGGCTTATTTTGCGAGTAAACTCAATGATTATGACTTAGCCGCCAATAATGGTAACTGGCAATGGGCGGCTGGCTGTGGTTGTGATGCTGCCCCGTATTTTAGGGTGTTTAATCCAACGCTACAGATGCAGAAGTTTGATAAGGGTTTGATCTACAGCAAGAAGTGGGTGCCCGAGCTTGGTACTTCGGCATATCCTGAGCCTATGGTAGATCATGCTTTTGCGCGCGAGCGGGCTTTAGCGACCTATGCTAAGGGGCTAAGCGCGGCCTTATAGGCGATTAAGCGCTGTACTTTATCTCATTGTTTTTTCCTATTTTGTAGGAAGGTTTACCTTTAAAAGACTTACTATGAAAAGAATTCTTATTGCCGGTGGAACCGGTTTTGTAGGCGGTCATCTCTGTCAACACTTGGTTAAGCAGGGCTTTCAATTGGCTTTATTAACCCGGCGCAAGATGCCCCCTCAAGCTGGTATAACCTATTATGAATGGGATCTAGACAAGGGCTATATTGACAAGGCGGCATTTCAGGATGTACATATAATTATCAACCTTACGGGGGCTAATATTGGGGAAAAGCGCTGGAGTAAGAAGCGTAAGGTGGAGCTGGTAAGTAGTCGGGTTGAGCCGTTAGATCTTCTTTATAAGTATGTTTCGGAAAATAAATTCCCTATTGAAAGGCTTATTTCGTCTTCAGCTGTAGGCTATTATGGGGCGGTTACCGAACCGCTGGTTTTTGATGAGAGCAGCCCAAGTGGGAATGACTTCTTAGCGGCGGTATGCGTGCGCTGGGAGGAGGCTGCTAAACAGTTTGAAAGGCTACAGACCAAAGTGCTGATCTTGCGAAAGGGGGTAGTCTTGGCTGCGGATGGCGGGGTGTATCAGAAGATGGCTCCACTGGCCAAGTGGGGGATAAACCCTGCTGTAGGATCTGGCAAGCAGTATATGCCCTGGATTGCGATGTCGGACTTAATGCAGTTGTATAGCTTTTGCTTGGCACATCCAACGATGCAGGGGGCATACAATGCGGTGGCCTCAGGGCATATGACGATGAATGACTTTGCACGAGTGCTGCTGCGTTCCTTTCAGAAGAAAAGCTTTCTACCCAATGTGCCTAGCTTTTTGCTAAAGCTCGTGCTTGGGGAAATGTCCTGCTTGGTTTTGGACGGTACGCCGGTCAGCAATGCGAAGCTGTTGACTATGGGCTTTTCCTTTAAAGAAGATGTATTTTTTGGCTAAGCTTGTTTATATTTGGGCTTAAAGCTAGGGATGGGAAATTCAGAGAAGTTATGCATGGGATATATGGGACCTAAGCGCAAAAGGTATTTTTTATTTGGTTACTTGGTCTTAAGTCTGCTTTTCTTGCTGGATTTTCTTGCCATTCAATATTGGAAGCTGAGTATGGCTGGCTATTGGTCGGATCGCATACTCTTTTGGGCTTGGCTGGTTGCTACCTTTTTCTTTATTCCAATCTATTGGAAAAGTATCTTTACTAAGCTTTATCTAGGGCTCCTAATGGCTGGCCTCTCGCTTAGCATTATGGCGATGCTGATTCCTTTTTTTGGGATTGTATATGCAAGTACTGGCTTTGAAAGATTGGAGCATTGTACTCCTGAAACAGGTAGGTATAGGCTGCAGATTATTCAATCGGTTATGGGCAAGCCACGCTTGGAGGTTGTAGCCGCTAGGGGATTACTGGAAAAGGTTGTGATCAATAGTGATATAGACTTCTTAGCCGATGAGCGCTTTAAGCTTGGCTATGCGGGCTTGCTAAGGGTTGATTTGCTAGCGGATACGCCTGATAGCCTTTCTTTTAAATTTTATACAGGCTCGGGAATCCATACGAAAACATTTCTGCTAAAGGATTTTTAAGATCTAACTTGCCCTGCCTGCGCGCTCTTTCCTAGTCTAGCTGTACAGCTTTAGGACGCTACTTTTATCCGCCTTGCAAAGTAAGGCTCTAGTCCTAAATATCTCTTCGGGGCGAAATTCCTTAACTACTTAACTGCTATCTCGACCTGTTTTTTAAGCCCTTGCATTGCAGCACACTGCAAACTCCTAGTCTTTAGGGTCTCCCGCTCGGGCTGTAGGAAACCAACTTTCGGCTGTGCCTGACTGGTTGAGTATATCGTTTGTATTACTTTATAACTCCTCCTCTTCAGCTTTGTCTTTGCAAAGTTCTGGGTGCTTGTTCTGCTTTGGTATGAATAGGATTAGGTTGCTCTGGCTAGTAGTTTCTATTTAAATAACTATATTTTCTTTTAAGTTTTTATATTTAACTATAAACAAAATATAATTTTTGTTGTTCTTGTAAATAGAGAGGGCGCAAGGCTTTCCAAATAAAGCGTAATAATAAGCAGTAGGGTATTCCGATTTTAAATACCAGACTCCAAAATAGGGATGTATTGACTGGGATTATAGCAGTTTAATAGGGCTAGTCAATG
>JASLCA010000142.1 GCA_030146225.1 Sphingobacterium sp.
ATTGGCAAAGTCTGCTAGCTTAATATCCATGCGTGCTGTAGCCGCCCAACCGCCTCTATCGTCAAAGTCCGTTAAGCGCAATTCGTTAAACCAAAACTCTCCATTAAGATCGCGACCATCATCCATTGAGGTGCTGCCAGGACTGCCTTTTAAAGGGTTTTTAACCCCCAGCATATAGTAGCGCACCTTACTGATGTCTGGCGTACCCACCACGGTAATCTTATTGTTGCCATCAAAAAATTCAAATGGGATATCTATTGGCCATGGAGAGCCATTTAAGGTTGCTGCATCCCGAGCTAGCTTAGCCTCTTGAAGTTTTCGGATCTTGATTAAAAGTCTATTTTCTTCTGGCCAGATTAAATCAGCTGAGGTTGTACCGGCTGGGGTAATCTTTAGTGGAAGGTCATACTCGTAAAAGTTGTACTTGTCATCTGTACCTACACGGATAAAGGCGCGGAAGTCTCCATCCCGTAGGTTTTCACCTTCAGCATGTATAAACATCTCTAGGTTGCCATAGGGACGGAAATCATGACTTGTGGTACGGTAAGTACCACGGCCATAGCCATCCCTTAGGTTGCGTACATCTAAGCTAATAGATTGCTCATTTAATTGTACGTTATAGTTGTTGTTGCCCCAGTCAACCTGACGATTAATTCCCGGCGGAACTACATATGGAATTGGGCTTTTAGTTCCATTCTCTTCAATATTGATATTGGCTACATTAAATTCTGAATTATCAGAAGGCACAATTCCCATAGAAGGATCACTAATTACCTTGTTGGCAACATTTTCAGCATTGTATTTACGCCATTCTCCACGAATCAACTGTAGCTTTCCTAAGCGTACGACTGTGGTGTCACTGTAGTTGGTCATAAACATCCGTACATAACGAATGCTTTTGAAGTCATTGACATTCCCCACCTTGCTCTCATATTCAGATAGTGGAATTCGCACTTTAAACCATCTTACCTGTTCTTTGTTTCCGTTGGCTAAAGTTACTTCCGATACGACCTCATCTACGATATTGTTTTGACCCACAATCATGTCCTGCGGACGTGTAGAAAAACGGTATTGATAGTACTCATCAATCTCGTTCATCGTGTTGTCCCGGTTTAGATCTTCTCCATCCGGCAATAAGGTGTTGGCCGAGGTCTCTACCCCAAAGTCAATCTGAGATTGCTCATTGGTACGGGAGTTGCCTTCTAAGCCATTGTAATATTGATACCGATCCAAGATGCCGGCTGCCTGTTGATCAAATTGATTGGAACGGAAGTATTGATAGTCATCTGAAGAAGGGTCATTTCTAAGTCTATTCATCGCTGTAGGCGATAAGATGCCTTGTACCTGTGCTAAGAAGTTGCTAAAGAAACTGGCCTCCTGACTATTGCTTAAGCCATCCAGTCCAACATCTTGTTTTAAGCGGTTGGCGTTGTTGTTGTCAAATGCTTGTACAACGGGTTGATTCTTTACCACAAAGCCCCAGTTGGTTTGATCCACCTGCGATAAGTCAGCAGTTAAAGGAACAGCATTTTCCAAGGCTTTACGGCCGTCTTTCAAGACGTCTTCTGAGATATTGCCCAGGTTGAAATAAATGTCTCCACCAGCCTTATTTGGATTGGTAAGGCTCGGGTCCATCATCCACATCTCCAAGAACTCTATATTTTCAGCCTCAAAATCAGTTTGATCTAATTTTCTAAAGATACCGCCCCATTTTGCTTTCGGATTGGTAAAGTGGCCATCAGCATTTAAATTGCTGGTGGTATAGTTATAAGGCCCTCTAATTGTTGGGTAATAAGATAGATTCAGGGTGTTGACAAAGATTGCTCCTCCCGTTCTACTTTCTTTAAATGGAAATATCTCGCGTTCTAAAACCTCCCGAACTCTATGATTTGAGAGCTCTTGATTATTGATGTTTCCGGGAGTTAGGGAGCTCCGGTTATAAAATACCGGGTCAATATTGTAATAAGCCAATAATGCTCGATTGTAGCCATAAGAAAGATCATTTAAGAGATCAGACTCTGGGAACAGACGGGGCGTACCCGATATTTGCCATGCATTTCTGCCTAAGATATCAATATAGGAGACACTGTTTTCAAAGTCATCTATATAGGTTGTGCCGCGTTTGCTATTTGCGGTGTTCAGACCTTTCGGGTGTCCGGGCAGCAGCTGTGCGAACTCTCCATAGAAGGATATTTGAGACTCCTCCTTTGTACTCAAAAATGGAAGCTTGTCAACCATCCGTGTCAACCAGCGAGAAGGGCTATTATAGCTTAGATCTGCTCCAATCATGGTGTTGGACATGGGCTCCTGCCCGATGTTTACCTTTTCGGTCAATGGCTTTTCGGTGAGGTTCATAATGGTGGCCCCCACATTTAGTTTCTCATTAACCATATAATCAAAGCGTCCACCAAGTAAGGTTTTTTGTTGCAGTCCAAACATGGCATCGTCTTCCATCGTCACGGTAATCGGCGTGCCACTCATGACCATCGCTTCATTTATAATGCGGAGGGTACCCAGCTCATAGTTGATGTAAAAGTCCTTGCCTTCTTCTAGGCGCATGCCCCCAGCCATAACCCGCACCGAGTTGGGACGTATATTAAAGCCTTCTAACTGAAATTCAGTTCCTGATGTGGAGCTATAGCGTCCTTTTAGACTAAACCTGTTTTTATTTGGAAATTTCTGCTGTGCATCAATCTTGGTATGTGTATAGAGCTCTGGATAGGTATACTTTTCTACCAATGCATTTTCAAAAGACTCAAACTTTGCGGCAAGATCGGCTCCAAATGGTTCCACCACTGGGAAGATTATCTTTCCTCGCTTGGCATCGATTGTAAGGCCATCCATATAGTCAAATAGACCATCCGGATGAGCAGCTTGATTTTGATCTAATCGATCTAAGCCCAGCAGCTGCAGCCAGGTCTTGCCCTGTGTATTCTGCCCTTCAAACATGGAAGGTCTGTTGGTTCCTGTCTCATCTTCGGTACGGTATACCTGTAGGAAGAAATTGCTGTTTGAGATATTATAGGAGTTTAAAGAATAAATATTCTTCATCATTAAGCTCCAAGTAGGCAGCTCTGTTTTTAACGTGGATGCCTTTAGCAGCTTGGCATAAAGCATGGTGGGATTGGATGGGGTTACCGGTATGTCGGTACTAAATTCACCCACTTGATATTCTACCCCATTTAAGATATAGCGATAGGAAACGGCTAATACCTGATCTTGATTTAATGGATGTAACAGGGATATATATCCGAGCTTATTGTTGAGGAAAAAGTCTTTTCCATCGACTAGCTTCCGCGCATAGGTCAGCTTTTCATAGTTGTCTGTGCCTCCGGAGCCTGCGAAAAAGCTCTGTACAAATGTGCCATTGGATTGACGTCCATTGTCGCCCAGTAAATCTTTAAGGTTGTTGGAGACATTGGGCGCGAGCTCGCCAGGTATACCTGTAGAGGGATGTTTCGCTGAACCGCGGGTAACAATACTATTGTAGGGCGTGTACTCTCCTAAGTCCATTAAACCCATAATGTCTCGGGCTTCTTCATAGTTATTGCCGCGATTACTCAACCAGACTTCTACTTGGGTAATGTTGATATTGCTATTTAGAATCGGCGCATTTGCCAATGCATTGTTGTAGTTCTCTCTAAAATATTGGTTTAAGAAGTAATGTTGATTGGCTTCATAATTATCCAAGGTAATTTCAATCTCACTGTCTTTAGAACCGTTGGTAATGGTAAAGTCCTTCTGACGCGAACGCTGCTGGGATACCAGCCCAGTAAACATTAGCTTTCCAAATTGCAGTTGAGCCTTTATCCCAAACAAGGATTCAGAACCTGAAATAAGGGTGCTGTTTAGGGACATGTTGACATTTCCGACCTCAAGCCTTCTTAAGATGGCATCATCTTTAGCAACATAGTCAAAGCGAATCTGATTTTCAAAGTCAAACTGTGCTCTTGAATTGAAGTTGGCATTCATCTTAACCCGCTCTCCAATCTTTCCTGAAAGATTTAAGTCAATGTTTTGATCAAAGTCAAAGCCCCATTGTTTACGCTGTATTTCGTTAAACATGGGGTTCTCATTGGTGTTCTTTTGTCCGCTTAATAAGATGCTTGCGCTTCCTCTAGGGGTTATTTCTATGGTGTTCCCGCCAAATATTTTCTGAAAGGTGGGACTGTTAACTTCAATTATGGGGATTAGTCTGCGCTTCCTTTCCTCCATGGCAGATTTTTCTGCGAGTTCCTCCCAGTAATTTTTCTGCATCCGCTTAAATTCATAATCCTTGTATTCCTCAAGGGTCATGTAGATTGGCGGCCTATACATCTTGGTGCCTAACTTTTCGCGGATAATGTAACGCTGAGACTCGGTGTCATAGACAACCTCGCGCGCGATATTAGAAGGGGCATCCAATGCGACTGGGGCATAGGTTTTCGGCAGATTTAAAAATGGGTAATCCTTGAATCTGTAGGGGATTTTTAAGCTATCAGTACGCGACTGATTCGATGGACTTACATTTTGCGCGAACACATAAGTGCTGCATAACAACAGGGCTACGCAAACGCATATTATATCATATAGCTTTTTCAAAAGGATATTAGCAAGTTAGTTAATCAATATTGATTATACACTCACAAATATCACGCAAATTTTGCGAAAAACAAATTTATAATTTGCTTAAAATTAGTTTAATATGTTAAAGTAATTAAAATATCTATCGTTGTAGTTATTAGGTTACAATTTCTTCAAAGCAGCTTTGATCAACTGCTCCACATTTTGTTCAGGTTCAGCTGCTATTAAAGCATTTAAAACCTTCTCTGCTTGGTTCTTTACAAAGCCTAACATAACCAGTGCGGACAATGCTTCTTCAGGGATGGAAGATTGATTCTTTGGCAATGCAATCAAGGCGTCAGGACCTTGTTTCTTCAATTTATCTTGCAGTTCTAGGATCAGGCGTTGTGCTGATTTGGGACCGATTCCCTTTATCTTCTGAATAATATTGACCTGACCATTTACAATTGCGGATTGTATCTCCTCTGGATTTATAGAGGAAAGCATCATGCGTCCAGTATTGGGGCCAATTCCAGAAACGGAAATCAAGTGATTGAAGAGCTGTCTTTCGCCTTCAGTGGCAAAGCCATAAAGGGTTTGTGAGTCCTCTCTAACCTGATAGGAAACGTAAAGTTTACAGTTTTCCTGTTCCTTGATCTGGGTATAGGTGGTCAGGGTAATATGGATATGATAGCCAATCCCGCCCACGTCTAAGATGACGTGGGTAGGGGCTTTAAATATGAGTTTTCCGGAGAAATAATCGTACATGTTTATTTTTGTTTTTCGTGTTCTTGAACGTCTACGACTGCAATAGTAACCATATTGACAATCTCACGCACCGAACTATCTAATTGTAATACGTGTACAGGCTTGTTCATCCCTAGTAAGATAGGACCCACGGCCTCCGCATTACCAACTTCTTGTAATAGCTTGTAAGCAATATTTCCAGATTCCAAGTTGGGGAATACTAAGGTGTTTGCTGGCGCACCATTTAATACACTAAATGGGAAGTTGGATTTCAACATCTCTTTATTTAGTGCAAAGTTGGCTTGGATGTCGCCATCCACAATTACTTCTGGAGCTTTCTCACGTAGTATTTTTGCTGTTTCGCGTACTTTAGTCGCTACCTTACCATCGTTTGAACCAAAGTTGGAGTAAGACAATAATGCGATTCTAGGCTTAATATTAAAACGTTTGATGGCATTGTCCAACAACAGGGTAATGTCTGCTAGCTCTTCAGCTGTAGGATCCTCATTCACGGTGGTATCTCCAAAGAAGATAGGTCCTTTCGTGGTCAGCATCATGTACATTCCAGCCACTCGGCTGTTTGGCTTAGCGCCAATCACTTGCAATGCAGGCTTAATGGTAGCAGCATAATTTCTAGTAAGACCAGAGATTAAAGTGTCCGCTTCGCCAAACTGCACCATGCTTGCTGCGAAGTAGTTGCGGTTAAGCATTAATTTCTGCGCATCATTCTCCGAGATGCCACGACGCTGTCTTTTGGCATATAGGTGAGCAACATATTTCTGGAAGCGCGCTGAGCCCACCTCCATAATAGGATCTATAATCTCTACATCAGCAAGTTCGAAATCATACTCCTTAATTAGGTTTTCAATTTTTTGACGGTTACCCAATAGGATAGGGAAGGCAATCTTCTCTTCTTTCACAATCTGTGCAGCACGTAATGCCTTGTAATTGTCAGCCTCCGCAAATACCACCTTTTTAGGGCTTTGCTTCGCCTTGTTTGTCAAGGTGCGCATAATGCCTTCATCCTTTCCTAAACGTTTGCGAAGCTCTGCTTTGTATGCTTCCCAATCTGTGATTGTAGCTCTTGCAACCCCAGAGTCAATAGCTGCTTTTGCTACTGCTACAGAAACTTCCGTAATTAAACGTGGATCGGTAGGCTTAGGGATAATATAGTCTGTGCCAAATTTAAGGTTACTTGTGCCATAGGCTTGATTTACCTCTTCTGGTACGGATTGTTTTGCTAAGGAAGCCAAGGCTTTAACAGCTGCAATCTTCATCTCTTCGTTGATGCGTGTGGCGCGTACGTCCAATGCACCGCGGAAGATATATGGGAAGCCTAATACGTTGTTTACTTGATTTGGATAGTCGGAGCGACCTGTACCTAGGATAACATCGTTACGAGTTGCTATAGCTAAGTCATATGCTATCTCTGGGTTTGGATTGGCCATCGCTAATACGATAGGCTTAGCCGCCATGGACAACAACATTTCAGGAGTTAAGATATCTGCTTTAGAAAGCCCGATAAATACATCTGCATCTTGCATCGCATCGGCTAATGTATGAATGTCACGAGCAGTAGCAAACTCAGCTTTGCTGGCATCTAAGTTGTCTCTATCCTTACGGATAACTCCTTTACTATCCAACATCACAATGTTTTCCTTGCTTGCTCCTACGGACATATACATGCCTGTACAGGAGATAGCCGCCGCACCTGCGCCATTTACAACGATTCTGACCTTACTGATGTCCTTGCCAATAAGTTCACAGGCATTGATAAGGGCTGCGCCCGAGATAATTGCAGTTCCATGCTGATCATCGTGCATAACAGGAATATTCATTTCTTCCTTTAAACGACGCTCGATTTCGAAACATTCAGGGGCTTTTATATCCTCTAGGTTAACACCTCCAAAGGTAGGCTCTAAAGCTTTTACAATATTGACAAACTCATCTACGTTTTTAGTGTCCAACTCGATGTCAAATACATCAATGTCAGCAAAAATCTTAAATAGAAGACCTTTACCCTCCATTACAGGCTTACTTGCTTGGGCGCCGATATCGCCTAAGCCTAATACGGCTGTACCATTACTAATAACGGCAACAAGGTTTCCTTTGGAAGTATATTTATAGGCGTCTTCTGGGTTTGCTTCAATAGCTAAACAAGGCTCAGCAACACCTGGTGAATAGGCCAGGGATAAGTCTCTTTGTGAACTATGCGGTTTTGTTGGTACCACGGCAATTTTTCCTGGTCTGCCCATGGAATGGTAATCCAACGCTTCTTTCTTTCTATTGTTACTATTGTTATTATTACTCATTGTAATGTTTTCTATATAAATTCTATTCGGTACAAAACTAAAATTTCAATCGTAGATTAACGAATTTTTCCGTTATTTCAAACTATCCAATAGGATAAACATGGATTGACGCATGGCTGATGCACTGCCTGTGTAGTTATTGACTAGCAGGCTAAAGGTTAATTCTTGGCCGTATTTGCTCTTTTGATAGCCTGTATAGCCTAAAACCCCGGCAATTGTTCCACTCTTCATAAGCATCTTATTATAGGTGGGTAAGCTTTTTTCGAAGTCTGCAAACCAAGGTCTTTTCTGGGCATAGTTCATAATCTGCGTCATGGCGTGGGTGGTTACCCGATTTTGCGCTGACAAGCCCGAGCCATCACTCATATAAATGGCTGCGGTTGGGATTTTGAGCTTTTGCTCCCAGTATTTCGAAACCAAGCGGGTGGCCTGATCTGTTTCGGTTTTATTGCCACTGATAAAGCCAATTGTTTTTAGTAGGGCCTCTCCATACAAGTTAATGCTTGCTCGGTTAAACCAGTAGACAATCTCCTTTAATGCTGGAGAATGGTGGGTGTCCAGCAATGTCTTTGCAGCAGTAATACTTAAGCCCTCATTTAGGAGGCGCTTGCCTGTGGTAGGCGTACAGATGCTGTCCAGCTGTAGGCCTTGGCTATGTAGGCTTTTATAAAGCTGTTGGGCTAGGTCCATAGCTGGATCGGGTACGGATATTTCTATGGTTTTGTCTAAATCCTTGCCGTAGCTGCCTCGAAGGTAGATAACATCACTATAAGGGGCTGAATAACCATTTACATTGTCACCCGTGCCATTGGCGCCCGTGCTAACTTCATTCACTATATGCACAAAGTTCAATGGGCTTGTATAGCCTACAACCGTAGCAGGCTTACCAATACTTCCGGCCTGAAAGCGGACACCGATTTTATTTTCGCGCCAATTTAAGCCTGAAATACCTGCACCATAGTAATTCCCTATATCGCCCCAGCTCCAACCTGAAGGAACATCCATGCCATTAAAAAAGCTGTCCTCACCCACAATTCGTCCATTGATGCCTGTTATGCCTGCATTCCGAATCTGATAGGTCCACTTGTTGAGCAAGGCTTCTGCATTGCATTCTGGGTAGCGTGCACTTCCCAAGCTGGGATCTCCAGAACCTTGGATAATCAAGTCTCCATGTAGGATCCCTGTACTGTCAATGACACCCGTATAATAGAGCTGTGTTTTAAACTTATATTCAGGGCCGAGGATATCTAGCGCTGTAATGGAGGTAATAACCTTGAGGGTGGATGCGGTGGGTAAGCCGAGGTTGCTGTTTTTTTCAAAAACAATCTGCCCCGTTTTACTGTCCATAACCGAAATCGCTGCTATGCCATGCGGGAGGTTGCCAGCAGTAATAAATTTTTGATAAGCTGCGCTAATGTCTTGCTTTACGTCTTGTCCTTTTGAAGTGAATCCTACCAATAGTAGGGCCCCTAAAAAAAGACTACCATATTTTCTCTTCATTTCATAAATACTATTAACAACAAATATAGAGACAATGTATTGTCCTTTGTTGCTTTACTAATGTAAAATTATTATTTCTAAGGTACCACTTGTCCGCTTTATTAAGGCATATTATTTAACTTGCATACGTAAAAGAATATTTTTTGGCATGACACACGCAGAAAAACTAAGCGCTTTACGAAGCGAAATGAAAGTGAATGGGATTGATGCTTATATTATACCCTCATCAGATCCACATATAAGTGAATATCTTCCAGATAGATATAAGTGTATTAGTTGGACATCGGGCTTTGGCGGTTCAGCGGGCACATTGGCAATTACACAGGATTTCGCCGGCTTATGGACAGACTCCCGCTATTTTGTTCAAGCCACGGATCAATTGGCAGGCTCGGGCTTTGAGCTTGTTAAATTAAAGGTGCAGGGGGCTGCGGAGTATGCGCAGTGGTTGGCCAAGGAATTGCCAGCAGGTGCTACGGTAGCCTTTGATGGCAATCTAGCTTCGGTGGCCTTGGCGCAGGCTGTAGTTGCAGAGTTAAGCCCTGCTAATATTAAGGTAAATGCGCATCTAGATCTTCTAGAAGGTATTTGGCAAGATCGCCCTGCTTTACCTAGTGCTAAAGCTTATCTTTTGGATACGGCTACAGTAGGGATGTCTACTGCTGATAAGCTGTCCACAATTAAGGCGCAGCTTAAGGTTAAGCGTGCGGATGCCCACCTGATTTCATCCTTGGATGATTTGGCTTGGGTCTTAAATATTCGCGGGACTGACGTAAAGTGTAATCCAGTGGTTTTGGCTTTCTTATTAATTGAGGCGGATCAGAACAGCTTGTTTATTAATAAACAGAAATTAAGTGCAGCGGATATCGCATCCCTTGCGGCAGCAGGTGTGCAACTCCGCGATTATACGGAGGCTTTTGCAGCTGTACAGTCTTTAAAGGCTAAAACGATCCTATTGGATCCTAAGCGGACCTGTTTTGCAATGTTTGATGCGGTGCCTAGTACCACAATGGTCTTGGAAGCCATGAATCCATCTACCTTGTTAAAGGCCTCTAAAAATGAGGTTGAAGTAGCACATACCCGAAATGCAATGGTCAAGGATGGGGTCGCTATGACAAAGTTCTTTAAATGGATTGAGGCAGAGGTGGGCAATGGTCAACTTACGGAGATCTCCATAGCAGAGAAATTGCAGACGCTTCGTGCTCAGGGGGATGGCTTTAAGGATATTTCCTTTGATACCATTGCAGGCTATTTAGCACATGGTGCTTTACCGCATTATAAAGCTACTGATGAGAGCAATGCTACACTAAAGCCTGAGGGCCTTTTGTTAGTAGATTCAGGGGGGCAGTATCTTGATGGTACTACGGACATTACGCGAGTGGTGTCTTTAGGGAATATTCAGCCAGAAGAAAAGGAAGATTATACCTTGGTTTTAAAGGGTACTATTGAAGGTTCAATGGCTATCTTTCCAAAGGGAACGCGTGGCTATCAGATTGATGCAATCACACGTAGGCCATTATGGGAGCAGCTCCGCAACTATGGACATGGTACGGGGCATGGGGTAGGCTTTTTCCTCAATGTGCATGAAGGACCACAGGTGTTTAATGCCGCAAATGTGGATGTGGCTATAGAAGAAGGGATGATTTCTTCCATAGAACCAGGCTTGTACAGAGAAGGGAAATACGGGATTCGTATTGAAAACTTGGTTTTGAGCAAGGCTTTGGCTGCAAATCAATTCGCAGAGTTTATGAGTTTTGAGACCTTAACCATCTGCTATATAGCGACAGATCTTGTAGAGAAGTCCTTATTGGATAAAAGACATATTGATTGGTTAAACAACTATAATGCATGGGTTTTTGAAAAGCTTGCTCCACATTTAAGCGCAGTAGAGCAGGAGTGGTTAAAGCAGAAGACGCAAGCAATTTAATCTATTTAAAGTAGCTGTACTTCCTTAGAAGCACTAGCACAAAAACAAGAGCTGCCTCCTACAGGGTAGCTCTTGTTTTTTTTAGATTTTCTTCCAAAGAAAATTTTACCTAGGTGTTAAAAGGCTAATTTCCTCCGCATTTATTTAAATACTTGAGGCATAGTAGCTATTCTTTAAAGGGAGCGCATTGAATTCGCGCTTTAAAGCTATGTAGACGCTATTTATAGTAAGATCTATTCGATTGTAACTAAGAAGTGACAGAAATCATTATTTATTGTGTTTCAGAAACAAACTTTCTAAAAGAAAAAATGTTGATATTTACGTTGTAAGTGTTACATAGAAGTAGGGAAAAGTTGTTGTGCTATGAAAAATTATTTATTAGTATTTGTTTTTATCACGGGTTTCTTGTTTGTTCAAGGGCAAACGGCTGTTCGGCTTAATATTGTTTTAAACCATGTTCAGAACTTAACTGTGAATGCAGCTCAAGAGACCACTACACTCACTTACAATACGGTTGAAGACTATAGTAAGGGGGTTGAAGTGCTACAAAAGGAACATCTCAATGTTTTTAGTACAAGTCCATTTGTCGTTAAAGTACGGGTTGAAAACCAAGACTTCGTTCAAATAGGTGCCGATCAGCAAAATAGAATGCGTCTTCCGAATATTAGCGTAAAGGCTACTTCAGCGGAGCAGGGAAATGGGATGATTTTGGAACAAAAGATTTTATCCCTACAAGAAAGCGCATTAATTACCGCAGATAATCCAGCCTTTAACCATAAGTTTGATATTACTTACAAAGGCCCCGGAGATAATGAAATGATTAAGTACAGTGAGTTTGGTAAGATAACCACCTTTACCAATGTTGTTATGTACAGCATTGAAGCTAAATAATACCTTGGGGCGCTAGCCCCTTTTCTTTTTTTAAGCGTCTAGTACTCCAGTCAGTAAGCTCCCCAGCCGCTCGTTTTAAACCCTCGAACCCCTTACTTTTTAAGCTTCGCTAATACACACTCCTTTTGTCGTAGAATAAGCACTACATTTTTTTATTTGGATACCCAAATAAGTCATTTTTCAAATCCTTAAAAACGCCCTCTATTATGTTTAAATGCGGTTTATAAGGCTGAGACTAGTTGTTGCAACATGTTTTTATACTTTTTCAGCCGTTTTTTATACCTTTCAGGTTGGGCTATTAGATAATTTTGTACCATCAGTAAAAACATGATGAACGTAATTGTTTTAAAGAAAATGAAAAAAGGACTAATTTTGGCAGCTGCGGCTTGCCTTACAATCTTGGGAGCGAAAGCTCAAACCACTGCAAAAGTTAACGTTGTGCTTAACCCAGCATTATCCATTGAGGTTAATGACGCATCACTTGACCAAACCATCAATGGTCTTGAAGAAGCAAAAGCAGTCAATTTAGTGTACAAGACAGCCTCAGACTATGTTTCAGGTGTTAAAAAACCAGTAGCAGACCACTTAAAAGTTACTGCGGTAGGAACTGGTTACAAAATTTATGCAAGAGCTAGTAGTAATACCTTAGCAAGATCAGGTGGAAACGGCGAAAATGCAGTTATGCAAATGGCTGGTGAAATTGTGACTGTGAAAGTGCATACTGGATCAGCAATTACTATCGCTGACATCAATGCTAAAAGCAATCAAGTGAACACGATTAATGGTAAATCTGTAAAGGGTGAGACTATGTATGTATCTGGAGCTTCTAATTCAAATGCATCTGTTGTAGCACAACCTATAAATGTAGAATACGCTGCTAGAGCATTAAACTCTGCTGAAGTTAAAGGCTTCTTGGGTACAAACAATACACAAGGTGCTCGCTATACTGTTAACGTAATTTATGACATCTTAGCAGACTAATTCCTGTTTCGATAAAGACTATAATGAAAAGCAAGTGTCAAAAAACACTTGCTTTTTCTGATCTAGCCCCTACTGTTCAGCATTGTTTGGTATATTTGCTTGAAGCATTCAACATCAATTTATGACACGTAACATAACAGCCTTTTTCTTATTAATTTTTATAAGCTTGTCCGCGGTGGCACAAACTGGTTTAAGTGTGGGTCCTCCTAGGCTCTACTTTGTGGCTAATTCTGGTCAAAGCCAAAGCCTGAGCGTAGAAGTAACAAACCCTAGTAAAGATTATACCTTAGAATTGGCGGCTTCTGTCGAGGATTGGATGTATAGTGAATATGGAGATAATGTTTTAGCCCCTAAAGGCACTTTAAAGACTAGCTGTGCAAATTGGATTTCTGTTTCAGAACCTTTTTTTGCCTTAAAGCCTGGCGAAAGTAAGCGTCTCCAAGTCAATATGTTGGTGCCCAAGGACGTTAGCTATGCGGACTCCTTGCCTGTGCATACAGCCATGTTGTTTGTGACGCAACTAAACCCTAAAGAAGGTAATCAGCAAGATGGTGCTAATATTCGGATTGCAGTCCGTTCTGGAATTAAAATATACCACCGTTTTAATGGGATGGAAAAGCCGGATCTGGAGATTACAGATATAAAGTATTTGGTGACAGCTGGTGCCGGAAGCTTTTTGGAGCTTTCTTATGACGTAGTTGGCAATGTATGGCTAGAGGGACAGATGCGTGTAGAGTTTGTAAATCAGGAAAATGGTAAGAAAACCTTATTGGATAATTTAGCTTTCTATACCCTACCAGGAGATAAACGTATTCAATATATTGAAGTGCCTAAGGACCTTGAAAAAGGAAACTACTTAGCCTCGGTGATGCTCTTTTATAGCAATCACCAACTTGTTAAAGCTGGAGAATTGGAGTTTAATTATGAAGGTGCAAACTAAGATTGTTGCTTGTTTCTTTTGGATGTGCCTATGCGCGTATTCGGTAGCTTATGCACAGCTGACATTTCATGCCTATGCCACAGAATCTTATTATCCCATCACTTCCTACCTTGGGAAGGAGGGTATCGAGCGAGCCAATGGCTTTCAATTTGATATCAATGGTCCGCAAGTCAATGTCAATAAATGGTCTTTATCGGTACGGCTAGCAAGTCCTGTTCAGATTACGGACAATGGGCCGAGCAAGTCTGGCGGGGTCTTTCCAATGAATAAGATTAGCTTTCGCTGGACTGTAGACAATGCCGATCCAAATATGAATTTGCAAAATTTTGGGGCAAACCTCAATGAAATAATCCTGCAAGAAGGCAATGAGATTATGCTGATAGATCGCGCTCGGGTACCCTTGCATGGTAGAGGCAAGAATTATGTGCAAATCTTATTGAATAGTACCTTAAAAATTGCGGCAGGAAAATACTTGGAAAACTACCAAAGTGCGGTCAGTAAGTGGGCTTATATTAAGTATAAGGTGCCATTGGTTTATACCTTGTATGATGAGCAAAAGAATGTGCTTGGCATGCGTCAGATTGATTACTTGATTCAGATTGCGCCAGATCTTACTGATGGTCATATGGTGGATGTAGAGCCTGAATATAGCTTGGTATTGGGGACAGAGGCAGCTAATGCAACGCTCCGTTTTCTTACGACAAAGGATTATCTAGAGGGAGTTTCTTTGAATCTGGAAAATGCGGTTAAAGTGAATGCTAAGACTAACTTTGAACTTCGTATTAAAGCCTTGGATCCAGAATTAATGCGTGCCGGTGGAGCTACCTTGCCGCTGTCTATCTTAAGTACAAAGTTGACCCCTAGTACCGGAGCAAAGCCTGTATTAAGCAATCCTGAGATTACCCTCGCAACTACAGAGCAGGTGCTTTTGTCGGGAACCTCAATTGATAAAAAGGACGCGCAGTACTTTAACCTTAATTATAAAGCAAAGCTTAGTCCATCGCAATTAGGCACGGTGAAGCCTGGGGATTATTCTTTGTCCGTACTTTACCTATTACTTCCAAAATAGCGTGTGTTTTGCAAACCTTATGAGGCTTTATCTCTTTCTTAGCTTTTTCTTATTGCTTGGGCTAGTCAAAGGCCAAGCCCAATCCAATCTTTCTTTAGCCGTAACAGCCCAGGTGCAGCTTAACCCAGGCTTGAATACACTTGATGTGGTATTGGAAAATAAAGATAGCAAGGATTTTAATGGGAGCTTGACCTTGGGCTTGCCTAAGGGGCTTACCAGCATTCTTGGAGAGCATATCCCTGTCAAGGTGCTTGCTGGCAAGAAAAGATTTTTGTCGCTAAAACTACAAAGTGTCGCCTTGTCGGGCCTTAAAAATAAACAGCTACGGATCAGTCTGCTAAATGATGAAAATCAAAGCCTACAGGAACGCTTGATTGCGATTGAAGTTCCAGAAAAACGCTCCGTAACCATCAATGATAATACTCAGCTGCAATACTTTAGGCAGGTTGGGGATTCTGTGTATGTCAAGATAAGCGTGACCAACAATGGGACGACGGATGAGGATATTAATATCTTGTTTTCATCCCCAGATCGCATCGGGGATCGAAATTTTAAGGCTGTTCCACTGCACTTGTTGTCTGGGCAAGATACTGTCCTCCAGCTCAGCATTGTTGTAGAAAAATATATGATGGCCTTGGCGCAGTATACGGTCAGAGTTAGTGGTATATATGACAATAGCGATGTATTTGGGAATAGCAGTATTTTATTTTCCAATATCGCCTCCAATCGAGATTTCCAACGGATGTTTCGCATGGACAATGATCTCGCTATTTACTCACGTAATTTTGTAGACTTACAGCTTAATAATGCCTTCGACAATCGGAGGATGTATTATTTGCGGTCTGAGGGCGGTTACCGTATGGGGGATGGAAAACTGAACTATGGCTTAAACCTTACCCAGTTTGGGGATTTTAAGAGTAATCCCAACTTGAACAGTACTTTTTTAAGTTACGAGGGAGATCAGTTTCAGGCTACACTGGGAAATATACAGGAGAATATTGAAGCTCCTATTTATGGGAGAGGTATCAAAGCAGCCATATGGAATGAAGAGCGTACGCATAAGCTTTCGGCTGGTTTTGTCGAGAAGTCTAATGATTTATTAGGCTTCTATTCTGATCGAAGTCCTGGCTATACGGCCTTCTCTAGACTCAGTATTGGCGAGCAAGACAATGGGCGTAAGCAGTATGAGGGGCAAGCCTTCTTTGACAAGGATCAGTTGGATAGTACCCAGAGTATTTTGCTGGCAAACTTTTTTGATCTTATGCCTGTGGATTATACGAAGGATATGCAATTGACAGCCTTTGTAGGATCTGGCTTAAACCAGTCTTATACGAATGGCAATGTGAAGCCCTCTGGGGCTCTAGGCTTGAAATGGTCTGGTCGTAGCCAAGCATGGACTTACTCCAGTGATAATTTTGTGAGTTCGGCTTATTATCCAGGCAATAGGCGAGGGACTACGCAGTTGATGCAGCGTTTAGGAAGAAGTATTGCAAAGGGCTATTATAGCTTGGGCTATTATTATTCAGCCTATGAGCCCGCTTATCTAAACCAGAATTTTATAAGTTTCCAGAGTAATTCTTCGAAATTGGATCTTAATATTAATCTGCCAGTGTCCAATTTCTTTACCTGGAATATTCAACCAAGTCTTAATTATGAAACGGGGACTTATTGGCTGGATGCGAATCCCCTTGCGTTGTCTATTCGGTCTTGGCAGCTTCTGAATACAATTAATTTACGATCCAAAAACTATCAGCATAGTGTGTTTCTCACGACCGAAACGGGTTTAATTTCCTTGGCGGATAAGCTGCAAAATGAATTTGTGTTTAAAGGAAACTTCTCCTATACCTTTAAGGCTTTTAGTCTTTTTGGGTCCTATCAACGGGGAGCCTTTCAAGTCTATGAGTTAGTAAACAGCGCGCTTCTCAACCAAAATGTTGGAGACCGCTACGCTGTGGGCTCTAGTTATAGTGCTGGCCTTCTTAAGAGTAAGCTGTCTTGGGGGGCAGGGGTAATGGGGAACTTCTCTGGAATCTTTGGGAATGCCTATGCCGCAAATCTTAATGCGAATTATCGGGTCCTTAAAAATACCCTATTGACAAGTTCCTTTCAATACAGTTACAACAAGACGAACTCAGGCGCTGATTATGTCTTTACCAATATGCGTATAGGTGTGCGTCAGAATCTGAAAAGCCAAAACTTGGATCGCGCTGTTGAGAAAACCGGGACGTTAAAGGTATTTTGTTTTTATGACAATAATAATAATGGGGAGTATGATGCTGGGGATGAGGTCGCTCAGGAGTATAATTTTATGGTGCGCAATGTGCTTTTTATAACCGATCGCAAGGGGCAGGCTAGCTTTAAGAAAATGCCCTATGGGGAATATATGTTGTTCTTCCCGATGCGTAATGGCTATCAGGCGGTGAGTAAGCTGCTGGCTGTAAACAGATCTAGCGTGGCAATAGAGGTGCCATTGCAGAAGATTGGTTTAGTTTCTGGGCGCATAACTATTGATTATGATGTCAATCTAAGTGTAGAGGCTGACTTAAGGATGCATGATTATAGGGTTATTGCGATCGATGAACAAGGCCGCGCATTTGAAGCGATAAGTAACAAGTATGGGGAATTTGAATTTAGTCTGCCACAAGGCAGCTATAGCTTTAGCTTAGATCCGCAATCTTTTCCGGCAAATATTAGTATTTTGGATAATCAGCGTTCGGGCTTAGTGGAAATAGGGAAAACCTTGGACTTAACGCCTTTTGTGCTACAAGTAAAGGAAAAGAATATTGAAGTAAAGCGATTTGGATCACGCTAATGCCACAAATCCTAGGTAGCCGTATGAAAATTGTTGTAAGCAGAATAGTTCTCAAGAAATAATTTCTTAACTTTGGTACATTATGGATGACCCCGCGCAACTGTCCGAGTATGGTAAGATACTATTAATAGCAATAGTAGGTGCTATTTTGGTGTGCGCAACCCTATTTCTAGCCAAGACCATCTCTCCCAAGAAACCCAATCCCGAAAAGCTCAGCACCTATGAATGTGGTGAAGAAACTGTAGGATCGGCATGGGTACAAATTAATCCGCGCTTTTATGTTATTGCTCTGGTATTCTTATTGTTTGATGTGGAACTGATCTTTGTTTTTCCATGGGCAACAGTATTTGGGAATGCCGAGTTTATTGCTCAAGATAGCCGCTGGGGATGGTTTACTATGCTGGAGATGGCTATATTTTTAGGCATTTTAATTATAGGCTTGATTTACGTTTGGAAGCGGGGGGATATTGCATGGATAAAGCCAGCACATCAAACTCCAACAATTCAGACTGGGATTCCAGAGGCTGCTTACGATACTCTGAATGCGAAGCAGTATGCACTGCGTGACTTTAGGCAAGCAACAGCAGCAGCTACTAAGCTTGATACACCGGCTGCATCCGCAGTAAGCCTAGGTTTCCGTCCTAAGTTTAAAACAACAACGAAGTAGTTATGAGTAATCCAACGAGTCAGTTACAAAATGGGGGTGTTATTATCGCCAAAATCGACGATTTGCTGAATTGGGCTAGATTGTCATCGATGTGGCCCGTGAGTTTTGGGATTGCTTGTTGTGCGATAGAGATGATGGGAGCAATGGCTTCTACCTATGATTTGGATCGATTTGGGGTGTTCCCGCGACCTTCCCCACGGCAGTCCGATGTTATGATTATTGCAGGAACGGTAACCTTTAAGATGGCAGATCGTATTAAGAAGCTGTATGCACAGATGCCGGAGCCGAAATATGTAATTTCAATGGGCTCCTGTTCGAATTGTGGCGGACCCTATTGGCAGCATGGCTATCATGTTGTAAAAGGGGTGGATAAAATTATTCCTGTAGACATTTATGTGCAGGGATGCCCCCCAAGACCAGAAGCGCTTATTGGCGCCTTCTTAGCATTACAAAAGAAAATAGAAACAGAAAGTATACTTCAGGAAAAGTATTTTTCGGATAAAATTTAAAATAGTTAAAATATAATATGGCAAAGGATTTTTATGGTGAGTTGCAATTAGGTATTCTGGGCGGCGGTCAATTGGGACGCATGCTTATTCAGGAAGCCATTAATTTCAATGTTAATGTGCATGTCTTGGATCCAGATAAAAACGCACCATGTCGAAAGCTGTGTAATCGTTTTGAATGTGGCTCATTGTCAGACTTTGATACGGTCTACAACTTTGGGAAAGATCTAGACATGATTACGATTGAGATTGAAAAGGTAAATGTGGACGCTTTGGAGAAGCTCGAAGAGGAGGGTGTTATTGTTTACCCGCAATCTAGAGTTATTCGATTGATACAGGATAAAGGCTTGCAAAAGCAGTTTTTTAAACAAAACAACATCCCTACAGCGGGATTTCAATTAATCTCTACCAAGGAGAATCTATTGGATACGACCATTAGCCTGCCTTTTATCCAGAAGTTGCGTACGGATGGGTATGATGGCAAGGGCGTGAAGCGCATCAATACAACAGATGATTTTGAGACTGCATTTGAGGCTGCTTCATTGATAGAGGAGTTGGTGGATTTTGAAAAGGAGATCGCCGTAATTGTAGCCCGTAATGATCGTGGAGATATGGCTACCTTCCCTTTGGTGGAGATGGAGTTTAATCCAGAGGCTAATTTGGTAGAGTTCTTAATCTCGCCTTCAACATTACCTTTTGAAATCCAGTTTCAAGCTGAAGAGATCGCTAAAAAGATTGCTACAGACTTGCAGATCGTAGGCTTGTTGGCTGTAGAAATGTTCCTGACAAAGGATGGACAGATCTTAGTGAATGAATTGGCCCCTCGCCCGCATAATAGTGGTCATCAGACCATTGAAGGCAATGTGACTTCACAGTTTGCACAACATTTACGTGCCATCTTTAACCTGCCACTGGGTTCTACAGCAGCGCGTAGCAATGCCGTAATGATTAACCTCCTGGGAGAGGCGAAGTACGAAGGATTGGCTAAGTATGATGGTGTAGAGGATGTCTTGCGTATGGAAGGTGTTTTTGTAC
>JASLCA010000146.1 GCA_030146225.1 Sphingobacterium sp.
AGAAAATAAGCAGAGAGCAGCCTATTTAGCATAGTGCTAAACCTTAAGAAAGAATATGCGGGAGTTACTAGACATTCCTTTAAGAGCTATCAGATCCAGTCCTGAAAGGGCTGAAATCGCGACACAATAAGGAGGCTGCCGAGAAAAAGAAATCGATTTTTTCTCGGCAGGCTCGGCGCTTTGCGTTCCCAACAGCGCCGAGCCTGCCTAAAGTCAGTGCTGATAAGCATTAAAGAGTGCCGCCTTGCACTTTATAAAGCAAGGCCTGAAGTCTCTATAATTACTGCTTGATCTGCGCAATAATCTTTCGACTAGACAGATGAATTATTAAAGAGATAACCGCCGTCAGGCACATCACCACAACCATCGGGTAGGGGGTGCCATTGTGGAAGTAACTGACCAAGCCCGAAGTAAGGGCCCCAATCCCCATCTGAATACAGCCAAGCAATGCCGAAGCACTTCCTGCCAGAGCCTTAAAGGGCGACAAAGCCAAGGCCGAAGTATTCGGGAAGATAAAGCCATGTCCCAACAAGAAGAAGAAGATAAGCATAATCAGCACCGTAAAAGTCAGTATGCCAGAAACCAAGCAGACAACCATGGTGATGCCAATAAAGGATTGCCAGATATTAGCCGCCCGACTGATCTGACTGCTATTCCATCGGGATAAGATAAAGCGGTTGATCTGTGTGGCAATCACCATTGCAGAAGCCACAAAGGCAAAAGCTAAGCCATATTGGCTTTGCGTCAGCCCAAAATACTCCTGCATCACAAAAGAAGAGCCCGCCAGGTAGGCATACATCCCAGAGGAGGCAATAGCCCCCACAAGGCAGTACAGTAAGAAGGTTTTATGCGTCAGCACCTCCGTAAACTTGCCGACTATCGCTCTCGGCTTTAAGGAGAAGTTCTTATCCCCAGCATAGGATTCCGGCAGCAAGAAATAAACCGCAATTAAAATTAAGGTACCAATAGTCGCCAAAGAAGCAAAGATATAATGCCAGTCTAGGTACTGCAATAACAAAGCCCCTGCACTCGGCGCAAGAATAGGCGAGATCGCAATGACCAGCATCAACAAGCTAAAGACCTTGGCAGCCTCCCGCGGCTCATAATAATCCTGAATCATAGCCCGAGCTGCCACCATGCCCGCACAGCTACCCAGCGCCTGCATAAAGCGAAGAACAATAAGATGCTCAATGTCGCGGGTGAAAAGACAGAGCAAAGTGGTTACAATATAAATCACCAAGCCCACCATAAGCGGCCTTTTACGACCAAATTTGTCTAGCAAGGGGCCATAGACCAATTGACCTAGCGCAATCCCCACAAAGAAGCTGGTCAAAGAAAGCTGCACCTTGTCCACCGAGGTGTTAAAGTCCAGGGCAATTGTTTGGAAGGCTGGGAGATACATATCAATAGAGAAGGGGCCGATAGCAGATAATAAACCCAGAATTAAGAGGACTAGGGTTCTATTTGTTGTAGTTTTGTGCATGTAATGTAACCTGTTTTGTGTCAAAAAAATAGCGCTCCATATTAAGGAACATAGACTATGCGTATATGTTTTAAAGCGCTAGAAAGTCTTATTAAGCAAAGAACCCATCTTTAGGAGATGGGTTCTTTGTTAACATATTGTTATTTAATGTCTTTTGGTTTTCTAAAGATGAGGAATAAGCCCACGAGCATAAAAGGAATACTCAAGAGTTGCCCCATGTTAAAGCGCATAGCCTCCTCAAAGGCCTCTTGGTTTTCCTTGAAAAACTCCAAGAAAAAGCGAGCGCCAAACAGCAGCACCAAGAACAAGCCAAACAAGTAGCCCGATTTCGGCTTGCTATTTTTCCTATAGATCGTCCATAATATCAAGAAGATACAGCTATAAGCAATCGCTTCATACAATTGTGCCGGATGTCTAGGAATCGCATCATTTCTTTCAAAGACAACCGCCCAAGGTAAGTCCGATTGCAGACCCACAATTTCCGAGTTAAAGAAATTCCCCAGACGAACAAAAGCTCCCGAGATAGGGACCACAATCGCCAGGCGATCCGTAATCCACATAAAGTTCGTTTTGGTCTTGCGGGAGAACAACCATAAAGCCGTTAAAATCCCCACAGCACCCCCATGACTCGCTAAGCCCTGAAAGCCCGTAAGCTGCATGCCCCCATTTTCAAAGCGGAAAGGCAAGATCATCTCTAGGGGATGCGCCATATAATAATCAAACTCATAAAATAGACAATGTCCAAGACGAGCGCCAATAAGCGTTCCCAAAAAGATATAGATGCTCAATTGATCCAGAAGCTCCTGGCTTTTACCCTCCTGCTTAAAGATCTTAAGCATAAGCACATAAGCCACCACAAAAGCAGCCAGAAAGCAAAGGGCGTAATAACGTAAGCCGAAGGATCCTATTTCAAAAATAATGGGATCTATATTCCAATGGATAACATTTAATACTGATAGCATAGTTTTTTATTAGATGGTAAATATAAGGTTATCCTTTAATAATTCCATGAAGCATCAAATTTCTTACACAATTTGTGATAAATTTCTAAATTTGAAAAAAGACAGGTATTTTGTGCCTATAGCAGTACAGCGATGTGTACCAAGGGTTGGACCATCCAAAACATACCGTCTGAATAGAAGGTTAATTTATACACAATTATGGCTACAAGTAAAGCGGAAAACGATAAAACGCATTTAACGGTGGTAACAGCAGCATCCGTTAAGTTTTTTGAAAAATACATTAATAACCCTTCCCCAACAGGATTTGAATGGCAAGGACAGCGACTTTGGTTGGATTACCTAAAGCCATATGTAGACGACACCTATATTGACAATTATGGCACAGCCGTAGGCATTATAAATCCTGACGCCAAATATAAAGTCGTTATCGAGGCCCATGCCGATGAGATCTCTTGGTTTGTCAATTACATTACCAAGGATGGCTTAATCTACGTGGTACGCAATGGTGGTTCAGATCATCAGATAGCACCCTCAAAGCGGGTCAATATCCATACCGACAAAGGCACAGTTAAAGCTGTCTTTGGCTGGCCAGCCATACATACCCGTTCGGGCGAGAAGGAAGAAGCCCCAAGCTTAAAAAACATCTTCTTGGACTGCGGTGCAACCTCCGAAGAAGAAGTCGCCGCAATGGGCATTCACGTAGGATGCGTAGTAACCTACGAAGACGAGTTTATGATCTTAAATGATCGCTATTACGTAGGTCGCGCATTAGACAATAGAGCCGGTGGATTTATGATTGCAGAAGTGGCGCGTCTATTACATGAAAATAAAAAATCTTTGCCTTTTGGATTATATATCGTAAATTCCGTACAAGAAGAGATCGGGCTACGCGGCGCAGAGATGATTGCTCAGTATATCAAGCCCAATGTGGCCATCGTAACCGATGTAACCCATGATACACAGACCCCAATGATCAACAAGATCACCCAAGGCGATTTAGCCTGTGGCAAAGGACCAGTCTTGTCCTATGCCCCAGCAGTACAAATCAATCTGAACAAGTTGTTGATTAATGTAGCCGAAACGCATGACATCCCATTCCAAAGACAAGCCTGTTCGCGGTACACAGGGACCGATACCGATGCCTTTGCCTATTCCAATGGCGGAGTTCCATCAGCATTAATCTCCTTGCCATTGCGCTATATGCACACCACCGTGGAGATGATTCACAAAGAGGATGTGGACAATGTGATACGATTGATTTATGAGACTGTCCTTAAGATAGAAGATGGACAGGATTTTAGATCCTTTACCAAGTAAGAAAATCAATTATTAATTTTAAGAATAAAGAAAATGGATGTAAATTTTATGGATTTGAACAATACCAACAACAAAGAGGAGAATACAGAGAACAATGAGCTAAGTATAGAGCTGAGCGAAGAGATTGCAGAAGGAATCTACAGCAACTTAGCCATAATCACGCATTCCTCTTCGGAGTTTGTATTGGACTTTATCCGGGTGATGCCAGGTATCCCCAAAGCAAAGGTGAAATCCCGCATTGTGTTGACACCAGAGCATGCCAAGCGATTATTAGGAGCACTACAAGACAATGTCAATAGGTTTGAAGCCAGTAATGGCGCGATCAAATCAAACGATCCAGCCTTCCCATTAAACTTCGGTGCCCCGAAGGGAGAAGCATAAAACTAAGTAGTAAAAAGGAGCGCCGATGGTGCTCCTTTTTTTTGTGCAAAGCAGGAGCAGCATATTATTTTTAAGAATATGCCATACTTGGCACAGCATGTGGAGTATATACGAACAATATAAAGGATAAGCAGTAGTCTCAGGGAAGAAGCCTTGTAAGTAGTATAAAACAAGTGCAGCATATTGAGTCCCGCAGCCTATGCTAAGCTTATATAAAAAATAGAAAATGGATATACAAATAAGAAACCTAACCGTA